>NZ_CP142396.1:902970-1203960 GCF_035934735.1 Sedimentibacter sp. MB31-C6 | reverse complement strand
TCTACAATTTGTTTGATTTCTTCATTTTCAATTTTATATATTATTTCAGTTCCATTTCTTTCAGATGATAAGATACCAGCTGATTTAAGTTTAGCTAGGTGCTGTGAAACAGTTGGTTGAGGAACGTCTATACAACATTGCATATCAGTAACATTACTTTGCTCCTCCATTATAAGCATTGCTAAAATACAAAGTCTTACAGGATGAGCTATATTTTTTAACATTTCAGCTTTTTCAGCAAGTAGTTTTTTAGTATTCTCTTTATTAGTAAAATCTATTTTAATCACCTCTTTTTATTATTTAAATTGACATACATTTAACATACTAAAACACATATATATTTAAATATTAATATATTCTAATATTAGCATATATGAATATAATGTCAATAGTTTTTTATAGAATTTTTATTAAATATATGTTAAAATTAATAAAAAGTTTTTTGTTTCAAATAATAATATAAAAAATTAGGAGATTATATTATGAAAGAAATATATTTAGCAGGTGGTTGTTTTTGGGGACTTCAGGCATATTTTGACCTAAAGGATGGAATAAAGGAAACAATAGTAGGATATGCCAATGGGAGTACTGACAACCCAACTTATGAGCAAGTATGTACAAATAGTACAGGATATGCAGAAACAGTATATATTAAATATAATGAAGAAGAAGTATCTTTAAATAAAATTTTAGAAATTTTTTGGAAGGTTATAGACCCAACAATTATAAATAGACAAGGTGGAGATGTAGGGACACAATATAGAACTGGTGTTTATTATATAGATGATAAAGATATTAGTATTATTAAGGAGTCCTTTAAAATTGAACAACTTAAATATGATAAACCTATTGTAACAGAACTAGAAAAACTTAAGAATTTCTTTCCTGCAGAAGAATATCATCAAAAATATTTAGAGAAGAATCCAAATGGATATTGTCATATAGATTTAACGTTATAGCATTTTTTGTATATAATAGATTTACTAATCTTAATTCGAGAGTAGATTGTAAATGATAGAAATTAAAAATATAGAGGAATAATATGAGTATAATACCAAAGGATTATCATTTATCATGGGAGAGTTTTTTAACAAATGATATAATAAATAAATTACACGCAATTGAAGATAAAATCGGAAATAATATAAATCCAGATAAAAATAATGTTCTGCGATTTTTAAAAAGCAATTTATATGATGTAAAAGTTGTAATTTTAGGACAGGACCCATATCCTGAAAAGGGAAAGGCAACCGGTAGGGCTTTTGAAGTAGGAGATTTACATTCGTGGAATGATAAATTTAGACAGGTATCCTTAAAAAATATTGTTAGATTAATATATAAAAATTATAACAATATTGAAGATTATAATGAAATAAAAAAATTTTCTGAAATTCAAAAGTATATTAAGGATGGAAGTTTTAACATTTTGCCTCCTGATGAAATTTTCAAATCATGGGAGAAACAGGGTGTCTTATTATTAAACACATATTTTACTGTAGAAGCAGGTATAACAGGTAGCCATATTTCTATTTGGGAACCATTCAGTATAGAACTTTTAGAATATATATCTAGTCATAATAAAAATATAAGTTGGTTTTTGTGGGGAAAACAAGCCGAAGATAAAAGAAAATATATTAAGAACGGAAATTTGTATATTAGTAGACATCCTATGATGTGTTCTAATAAATATGAAGATGATTTTTTAAAAAGTAATTGTTTTAAAGATACAATGAATGAAGTAAATTGGCTTGGTTAGCGTAATATCATCGATTAATCAATTAAAAGGTTATCGGTGATTTTTTTATTTTAATTTTTGATGAAACAAATAACTATTAATTTACGTCTAAGTATGTGGATGTATAATTGGACAACCTTTAGGTAATTACAATCTAAAATTAATGATTCATTAATGTTTCATTTATATTTTTTTAAGTCCTTTGTATCATAATGAGTACATTTAGCAACTATGGAGGAAAAAATATGGATAAAAAGCATTTGTATATAGTACTTACAAGGACTAATACGGTTTTATCAAGAATGATTGGCTTAATTAAAAATGATGAATATACACATGCAGCCATTTCACTAGATAAAGGGCTTTGTCAAATGTATAGCTTTGGAAGAAAAAATGTATATAATCCTTTTGTCGGTAGGTTCGTAAAAGAAGATATAAATAGTGGAGTATATGGATTATGTAAAAATCTACAAGGATTAGTATTAGAGGTAGAAATATCAAAAGAAGAATATGAAAAGGCTGAAAGCTTATTATATGAATTTATTATTAATAGAAATTCATATAAATATAATTATTTTGGTTTATTAAACAGTTTATTAAATAAAGAAGCTTGCTACAATGATAGGTTTTTGTGTTCAGAGTTTGTATATTATATTTTAAATAAAAGTGGTATATCAGACCTTGGAATACCTAGGAACCTTGTTAGGCCTCAGGATTTGCTTAATTTAAATAGTAAAGTAGTTTATAAAGGAAATCTTAAAAATGTGAAATGGTCAAGAAAAATTGAGAATACGATAAAAAAAGATCCAAATTATCAATGGGTGGAAATATAATATTTCCACTCTTATTTTTTTGCCTTGCTAAATATTTAAGAATAAATTTTCATATTGACAAAAATAATAAAATACATTATTATAATTTAGTAAGTTAGTAATTTACTAACTTACTAAATCAAATAATAATGGAGGAGTAAGTAATGAAAATACCAACTACTTTAAAACATAAACCAGTTATAGTTTCAGAAAATTATGAAAATGTTGATGGAAGAAATGCTTATAAAACTGATGCAAAGGGACTTTCCTTAGGATTAGCTCAATGGAATGATAGAGGCAAAGTTGATATTTCAGCTAAAGTATGGAGATATACTGGAGAAAAATGGTCAAGACAATCTGAAGAATTGCCTCTGCACCGAGTTTTAGATTTAGCAATTTTAGTTTGCAGAACTAAATTACATTTTCAAGATGCATATAGATATGAAAAATTATATGATACAGAAAAACCTATCATAGACAGAGTTGGTTTACAAGGTGATGCTATGACAGTTGCTATATGTACTGAAAATGATAAAATCGATGAAGATATTAAATTATTTAATCAAGCACTCAGTGAAGATGGCGAAATTATAGGTGAAAGATTGCGTACTTTATCAAGATTATTGAAAGAAATGGGATATTAAGGTGATAAATTATGGATAGGAAAAAAGAATTAAAGGAACAATATAAACAAATGAAACCTGACATGGGGATATTTGTTATACGTTCAAAGGTTAATAATAAATTTTATCTTGAGGTAACTCAAAATTTAAAAGGGAAAATTAACAGTATAAAATTCCAATTAAAGGCTGGAAGTTATCCACATAAATTATTACAAAAAGAGTGGAATGAATATAAATCAGAAAATTTTGAAATAAAAATTCTTGAAATTCTTAAGTATGATAAAGATGAATTGAAAACTGATTATAGTGAAGAACTAGATATTATGAAAATGGTATGGGAAGAAAAATTGAAAAATCAAAATATGATATCTTATAACAATTAAAAGAATGTCTTCATTTTAATAGTTAGATATAGCAAATCCCGTTTACTTTTTAGTCAATGGGATTTTTTATTTGTTAAATACTATTGACAAAATAGTAAAAATACGATATTCTAATTGTAGACCATGCAGTCTAGACCAAATGGTCTATTAAAAGAAAGGAGTATAAATTATTGAAAGAAAAAAGTTTTGAAAAAAGAACAGAGTTATTAGAGGCGGCTTTAGATGAATTTTCTGTAAAAAAATATGAAGAAGCTTCTTTAAACAATATTATAAAAAAAGCAAGCATCAGCAAGGGTACATTTTATTATCACTATAAAGATAAACAAGAACTTTATTTATATTTGCTTGAATCTTCTGTTAAAACTAAGTGGGAATTTATTAATAATCATTTTAAAGAATCAATTGAAATTAAAAAAGATGATATATTTGAAAAATTTAAATTACAAGCAAGAATAGGAGCTGAATTTGCTGCTCTTTATCCCAAATACCATAATCTTAGCAAGATGCTGGCAAAAGAAAAAGGTAATGAAATTTATAATATTGCTAAAATCCAATTATCTGGAGATTCCGTTAATCCTTTAAAAAAGATGATTGAAAGTGCTATAGGAGATGGTAATTTCAGAGATGATATCCCTAGCGACTTTATTTTAAAAATTATAAGTTATATGTTTTCAAATTTCGATGAAATTTTTAGTAATGAAGAGGATTTAGAAATAAACAACATTATTAAAAATCTTGATTATTATGTTGATTTTATTAAAAATGGATTAGGTAAATAATTTAAAGATCATAAGGAGGTAATTATGGAAAATAAATTTAAACGTTATGATAAGATAATAGCTTTATTATTTGCATTGGGTACAATAATTTTTATCATATTAGCATTTACAAACAATAATTTTTTTAACTGGGCATACGAACGCCATCAGAATCAATTAAGCTGGTATATCAGGCCTCTTTTTCTTATTCCATTTTGCTATTTTGCATATAAAAGAAGTTGGGCAGGCATATCAATAACTATTTTTTTAATATTCACAAGTATGTTTTGGTTTCCTAAACCAGAAATTGTAAATGACCAAGTCAAGGAATTTTTGGCAATGGAAAAAGATTATTTGTTAGGTAACTGGGATATATCAAAAATATTAATAGCATTACTTATACCTATTTCAATTTCAACTTTGGCTGTAGCTTTTTGGAAACGAAACTTATATTTTGGTATTTCAGTAATGATATTCATAGCAGTAGCTAAAATGGCGTGGAGTGTTGCATTTGGTGGAGAAGCTGGAAAATCTGTATTTATACCAGCAATGGTAGGATTGATAATATGCATAGTTTTAATATACTTTGGATTTAGAAAAATTGACAAAAACAAATAAGAATAAAGAAAGTCTCCTTAATTATTTTTAAGGAGATTTTTTGTTTTTGTGCCATATTACCTTGACAAATATAAAATTTTTGTCTACACTAAAAACAAACCGACGTCGGTTTGTTAAGGAGGAAAATATGGTTAAACGTAGTGATAAAAAAAATGAACTTATAAGAATTTCTGAAAGATTATTTATTGAGAAAGGTTATGAAGAAACTAGTGTCGATGACATTCTAAATGCTTCAGGGCTTTCAAAGGGTGGATTTTATCATTATTTTAAGTCAAAAGATGAGGTCCTTACAGAAAGTATTAATAATATTATAGAAAAACTATTAGAACTACTTGAGCCTGTTGTTGAAGATAAAGATCTTAATGCATTAGAAAAATTAAAGTTGTTTTTAAAAAAGAAGTCAGAACTTCAAAATTCAAACAGAGAATATGCAAAATATTTGAGCATGTTGTTAAAATCTGATTTTACTCTTTATAAATACTATGTAACTGTTGCTCATAAGTTTGTTTCACCATTAGGCAGAATTATTGAGCAAGGAGTTAATGAAGGTATCTTTAGCGTGAAATTCCCATATGAAACTGCTGATATCTTGCTAAGAACAGTTGTTTCACTGCCTCAAAGTATTTTTTATAATGATTATATTAATGATGAAATTAAGCATGCTAATTATACAATTTCAATAAATGATATGTTTGTAAAAGCTTTGGGCTTAGATAGTGATGAAATAATATTTTAGTAGAAATTATACAATGAATTTGAAGAAATCTTTTAGAGGAGAATTATATGGAGAAGAATGTAATCAAATTTAAAGAATTACTACCTGAACAGCAGGCATTTGCCGGCGGTAAAGGAAGCATGCTTTCTAAAATGTTTCAAAGGGGATATCCTGTTCCTGATGGATTTGTTATTTTACCAACTGCTTTTCAAGATGAATATTTAAATGGTGAGGCTTGGAAACAAATTCAATTATTATTAAATGATATCAGAAAAAGTAATGCAGATGCAAAATTTGCAATTAGGTCATCTGCTTTCAGTGAAGATAATGCTCAAGCTTCGTTTGCTGGAGAGTTTGAATCTGTTCTTAATATTGAAGCAGATAAAGACATACATGAGGCTATCTATACGGTTTTTAAATCAAGAGAATCTGAAAGAGTAAAATCATATAGTTCAGTTAAAGGTATGGAGATTACGCATCAAATTGCAATAGTTGTTCAGTTAATGGTTCAATCTGAAATTTCAGGAGTTTTATTTACATCCGATCCAATTACCGGCAGTTACACAAGCATGATAGGAAATTACGTCTATGGCTTAGGGGAACAACTTGTATCTGGTGAATCCAATGCTTTTGATTTTAAAATTAATAGGCCTAAAGGAAAATACGAAGGTCCAGATGACTTTAAGAAATATGCGTTAAAATTATTTAAATATGCTTCTAATCTTGAGAATGAATTTGGAAAACCTCAGGATATTGAATGGGCAGTTTCTAAAGGAAGACTATATATTTTACAAGCAAGACCGATTACAACCTTGTCATTTGGCGATTTAGATACTTATGAAATCAATTATTCTATGATGAGTGATGAACTTTGGATAAATACAAATGTGGCTGAAGCCATACCTGATGTTTTTTCACCATTTAACTGGAGTATTGAAAGTCGCCTTGATGAAGCTTTAGATTTTATACCCGGATACTATGTTTTATCTGGAAATATTTGCGGTAGACCATATATGAATATAAGTAAAAGAGTTTCTGTGATATCTTCAATGCTTGGTAAAGATGCTAGAAGTTCGTTAAAGCTTCTTGGAGATTTTTATGGGGACATACCTGAAGAAATGAGTATACCCATATATCCATATGCTCGCTTTGAAGTAATAAAAAATATACTCCCTAAAATAATTAAAACAGCAAAAAAGTCTACAAAGGATTTTAAAACGCTAGACAAGTTTTTAAAACTAACGCCAGAGTGGTGTAAAAATATAAGAGTAAAAATAAGAGATGCCGTCACTAAAGAAGAATTGCTATCATTATGGAAGAACGAAATACAACCATATGTTAATGAGGCATGGTCAAGTGTAAGTGCTGGTGCAATAAAAATCACTAATGTTACAACTTTGGATAAAGAATTAATAAAATTAGTTGGAACCGAGGACGCTAACACTCTTTTATCTAATCTTAGAGGGGATGAAGAGTTAGCAAGCCTTGGACCTGTAGCTGGTATTTCTAAAATCATTAATGGAGAATTGAGTCGTAATGAGTATTTGAATAAATACGGACACAGAGGAGCTCATGAGTATGAATTGTCAATTCCAGACCCTATGGAAGATGATAATTGGCTTGATAAACAAATAGAAGAGTTCAAGAAGTCTAATATTAATGTGGATGAGCTTCTTGATAAGCAACGTATTAAATTTGAATCTGCCAAGAGCAGGTTTGAAAAACAATATCCAAATAAAATAAAATGGTTAAATAAGAAATTAGAAAAAGCCTCTGAAGGTGCTAAGCTCAGGGAAGAGGCTCGCTCAGAATTTGTAAGGGTATTCAGGGTTGTACGAGCTTTTGCTCTAAGGGCAGGAGAATTTTTAGATTTAGGCGATGGTGTTTTCTTCTTTTATATTAATGAAATTGAGGAGCTTCTTTCTGGTGAGAAGTTGAAAATCAACAATATTGCAGCAAGAAAAGAGAACTACGAAAAATATAAAACTCTTCCAACTTTACCATCGATAATAAGGGGGCGATTTAATCCTTATGAGTGGCTAAAGGATCCAAATAGAAGGATGGACTATTACGATGCCTCTATGCCTGCAGTGAAATCAAATGATTCAGAAGTCCTTAAAGGATGTGCCGGTGCTGCAGGAAGGAAAGAAGGAATTGTACGTATCTTATCAAATCCAGAAGAGGGAGATAAGCTTCTTTTTGGAGAAATATTGGTGGCTTCGACTACCAATATAGGGTGGACACCGATTTTTCCAAAAGCAGCAGCAATTATTACGGACATTGGAGCGCCTCTGTCACATGCAGCAATTGTTGCAAGAGAGATGGGAATTCCAGCTGTTGTTGGTTGCGGCAATGCTACTTTAAGACTAAAAACCGGAGATAGAGTTATTGTTGACGGTGGAAACGGAATAGTTGAAATATTGAAGGACTAAAATTTAATAATTAAAACTCTTGACCACCATGGTCATATATTATATAATGATATATGACCATGGTGGTCATTGTTATATTAAAAAAGAGAGGTGTTTATAATTTTTAAGAAATTTTATACTTTAGAACCGGAGAAACAACAACGTATAATAAATGCTGCTTTAAAAGAGTTTGCTAAAAATGGCTATGAAAGAGCTTCGACAAATGAAATTATTAAGGAAGCTGATATTTCAAAGGGTTCATTATTTAATTATTTTAAAAGCAAAAGAGAATTGTATTTTTATTTAATTGATTATGTTGCTGAAATTATTGAAAAGATATATGACGAAATTGATTTAAGCGTAACCGATTTCTTTGAACGAATAAGAGAAGTTGGTGTTATCAAGTATAATATTATGAAGAAGACTCCTCAAGCATTTGATTTTATTAATACCCTTGGAAAAGAAGAATCTGCTGAGGTTAAGTCAGATATAAATAAAAAAGGCAAGTCAATTGTTGAAAATGGGTTTGCAAGAATTTATGAGAATATTGACTTTTCGAAATTTCGTGATGATATTGATTTAGAAAAAACTTTGAATATTATCAATTGGACAATGCTCAGCTTTTCAGAGCAGCAAAGAGACAGACTAAATTCATTTAAAGATATTGAAGTAGAGATTCTGAAAGAGTGGGATGACTATTTTGATATTATGAAACGTTGTTTTTATAAATAGGAGGGGAAAATGAGTAATAATGTAATTAAAGTCAAAAATCTTTCTAAATATTACGGTAAACACAGAGGTATCGAAGATGTAAGTTTTACAGTAGAGGAAGGAGAAATTTTCGGATTTATAGGACCAAACGGGGCAGGAAAGTCTACTACAATCAGGACATTAATGGCTCTTATTCTCCCAACAGCAGGAAGCGCAACTATGTTTGGAATGGACTGTGATAAAGAAGCTCACAAGATAGCAAAGAACGTGGGATATCTTCCTTCTGAAGCATATTACTACGAAAACATGACAGTAAAAGAATTACTTAAGTATTCAGCTGAACTTTATCAGATGGATTGCAACGAAAGAATTAATGAGTTAAAAGAAAGATTGAAGCTTGTTGATACACGTAAAATTAGTGACCTTTCATTCGGTAACAAAAAGAAGGTTGGAATTGTTGCTGCTTTATTGCACTCTCCAAAGTTAATAATACTTGATGAACCAACAAATGGACTTGACCCATTGATTAAAGAGACATTTTTTGAAATTCTGAAAGAAGAAAATAAAAAAGGTGCAACAATCTTATACTCTTCTCACGTATTGAGTGAAGTACAAAGAATATGTAGCAAGGTTGCTATTATCAAGGAAGGCACAATTATTAATGTACAGAATATGAATGATTTAAGAAAAAATGGTTACAAAAAAATTCAACTGGTGCTTTCAGAACCAACAGTTAAGGATTATTTTAAAGAAGATAATATTGCAAATTATAAGCTGAAAGGTAATCACGTATCTTTTATTTATCGCGGAGAAGCAGATAAAATTATTGAAAAAATTTTTAATCTTAAGGTAGAAGATGTTTTTATAGAAGAACCTACTCTTGAAGAAATATTTTTGCATTATTATAAATAGGGGGATATTATGGTAATTTTTAAATTTGAAATGAAGCAGTTGAAAAAATCTATTATTATTTGGTCACTGGCTTTATCTTTTGCAATATTCTTTATGTTACCTGTTTATATAAAAATGATAACTAATGGAGGATATGGAATGAAATCAATTACTGATAATGCTTTTTTTGAATCCATTGGTCTTAATATGGAGATTTTAAGTACTCCTATGGGTATATACTACTTTCTAACATTTTTCATTATGTTTGCATGTGCCATAAATGGATTTAACACAGGTCTTAATATTATGACTAAGGAATATAAACAAAATTCTGCTGACTTTTTAATGACAAAACCATGGAGCAGAGGAAATGTATATGTGTCAAAGTTTTCTGCATTAGCTATGGGAGCAATTATCACTGGAGTTGTTTACACTGTAATGTCTTATGTGAGCATGTATAGAGGAACAACTGACAGTAGCTTTAATATAAAAACACTTATTTTAATTGCTGTCTCAATTACTTTGGTTCAGCTGCTATTTTTAGCTTTTGGTATGTTGATTGGGACAATATTTCCAAAAATAAGGGCGACATTACCTATATCAACAGGAGTGGTATTTATATCATATGCTACGGGTTCTATGTCCCGTATTGTTGGAATAAATTTTCTTAGATATTTTTCACCGCTTCATTATTTTAACGGGTCTGCAATAATTACAACAGCATCATATGAATTAAAATATATAGTTGCTTTGATAATATTGACACTGTTATTTTTAGCTGTGGGATATCAGATTTTTTATAAAAAAGATATCGCGCTTGTTTCTTAAGGAGGGGTGAAATGAAATCAATAATTATAAAAGAATTAAAACTCAGCAGAAAAGGATTAATCATATGGTGTATAGTAACATTAGTTACTATTTTGTATGGTTTGGCTGAGTATCCTATGGTATCACAATATTCAGATAGTATTATGGACAGCATGAATTCGTTACCTAGGATTGTAGTTATAATGTTTGGCATGGATGGATTATCATTTGATACATCTTTGGATTATCATCTCATTATGTTTTACTGGATTTGTTTAATTACATTTATCCATGCTGTCTATATAGGAGTCACAATTCTTTCCAGAGATCAAAGAGACAAGACATTTGAATATATATATTCAAAACCATATAAAAGAAATGAGATTATCACTACCAAGATACTGGTAGGTGTTATAAACATACTGACGCTTGCATTTGTTTCATGGATTGGAAGTATATTTACCATTATTTTTATAGATGGTAACGCTATGAGTATTATAAATGGCAGATTAGTTATTGGTATGATTACATTAACAATATTTGGTATGGTCTTGACTCAAGTGGTGTTTTTTTCAATTGGACTTTTATTTGCAGCAATATTTAATTCACATAACGCAGCATTAAAATCTGGTTTTTTGTTTGTGCTTATAACATATGTAATTGGTGTAATTATAGAATATGTGGGAAATATTAATTATCTTAATTTTATGTCTCCATTTAGATATTTTATTGGAACTGAGGTTGTGAATAATGGAATTAGTATTTTATATGTGGTAATTGGAACACTTATTACTTCCGTTTCAATTTATTTGACTTATGTTTGTTATAATAAAAAAGATTTACTTTACTGATAATGGTATTGACCTAATAGTTACATGATTCATTCTAATAGGTCAATATTTTTATTGTAGATATATGAGTTCAATTGCAATATTGCAATTGAACTCATATATATCAAAATAATTACTAATTATATGTAATATTAAGTATGTTTAATAATAACCTTAGATTTAAATGCAACTTTCTTATCTTTTTCATTTAGTCCTTCAATATAAATTATATTATTATCAACTTGAGTTAAATCTTTAGATAATAAAATAGAATCTCCAGGTAAAGCTTCATGTATATAATCGATTTCAATAGATTGTACAAAATATTTTTTGTGATTCTCTAAACTAAAACAATCCATTATATAATCAATATATTTTGCATTATTTAGATGTTCATTCATATCAACATCACTATAACCTACAGTTTTTTTATAGATTGGTTCTAAGATTCCATTTGCTTTTAACTTCCCTAATTGACAAACTAAAGCTCTTTCCCTGTCAATTAATGGAAATGCCGGATTGATTAATTTGCTTCTTTTTAATTTTCTGTTAACTATATCTATAATTACCCAAGATGAAACAGCTCTTGCTATTATATCACCTTTTGAATCATAAACAATGAAATCTCTTTCGAATTCAATTTTATTAGGTTGTTGTGGCCAAGTTTCTATTGCTATTTCTTCATTCCATTTAGGATATCTTATTATATCTACTTTTGCACGAATCAACACCCAAATAACACCATAATTTTGCAAGTTATTTCTTCCAAATCCTAACCTCTCAGCATGAATTGTAGCCATATCTTGTAAATACATAAATAAAGAACTTAGTTTTAATTTTTGATTAAAATCAACATCATTTACTTCTACTTTATAATTTTTTCTACATATAGATTCCAATTTACCGCTCCTTTTTTGCATGTTAATCAATATATAATTATATAGTCTATAAGGAGATATGTAAATAGTTGTAGCGATTATTTTGTTATATATATTGAGACGTTATACTTATGGAAGTATATTTGTAAAAAGTAGAGATAAATATATAATATGGAAATATAGGCATAAACTAAACTTTCTCTTTATGCAAATATCATTTATAATAACTAGATGTTAGAGATTTTTCTTTATTTAAATTAGCTATTAAATATAAAGCATGCCAATAATTATTAAGATTTATTAAGAAATTGAGAATTCCTTGTAATTTCAATTAAGGGATTCTCTGTTTATTTTGACATTATTCGCTAATATTTTTGAAACAGTGCTTGAATAAAGTAATTGTAAGGTTTTTAAGGATTGCAAAACTATATATAGTATTTTATTGACTTAACTCGAGGTAGATGCTACAATATATAGTACTTACCCCATTGTATATAGCATAAATAATTACATATAATACTTAAGAGGAAAGAGGGATATCAGTGATAAAAATATTGAAGAGAACGGGGAACTTTGTTGAATTTAACATTGACAAGATAAGCAGTGCAATTGTTAAGGCAATGAAAGAAACAAAGGACGGAGTAGATGAAGAACTTGCTAGAAAAATAAGTAAAAAAATTCAAGATGAACTTATGAATAAGAATTTCGCTATACCAGTTGAGTTGGTGCAAGATATGGTAGAAAATGAATTGATGGACAGCGTAAGAAAAGATGTAGCCAAAAGATACATTTTATATAGATATGAAAGGGATAAATCAAGAGATTCACGTAAGAGAAAAGATTATAAACTTTTAAGTGAAGAATTCATAAGCAAATATAAACATGTTAGTTCTCCTATGGATCAATTAGGGAATTTCGTATACTACAGAACATATTCAAGATGGTTGCCAGAAGAGAGAAGAAGAGAATATTGGTGGGAAACTGTAAGAAGAGCAGTAGAATATAACTGCAGTTTAGTTCCTACTAAAAAGGAAGAAGCAGAGCAATTATATGATAATATTTTTAATTTAAGACAATTTTTATCTGGTAGAACATTTTGGGTAGGAGGAACTCCTGTATCTTATAATTATCCAATGGCTAATTATAATTGTGCATTTGAGGTAATTAATGATTTTCATGCATTTAGAGACTTATTTTATTTATTAATGATTGGCTCTGGTGTTGGAGTTAGAATATTAAAAAGCGATGTAGAAGAACTACCTAAATTAAGAAGTAACTATAAAATAATTCATGAGGATTATACACCTGTTGAAAAATCAAAACGAGAAGACAATACTGGAGTTGAATTCAATCATAACAATTCTGTTAAAATTATTGTTGGAGACAGCAAAGAAGGTTGGGTTCAAGCACTTGATCATTATTTAAATATTATAAACAGTAGCGAATATAGAAATATAACAACTATTATTATAAATTACAATAATGTTAGACCTAAGGGAGAGACTCTTAAAACTTTTGGTGGTACAGCAAGTGGACATTCAAGCTTAAAAACTATGTTTACAAAAATAGACTTAGTTATAAAAAAACGTGGAACAATAGAAAATAAAGAAAGATTTAAAATTAAACCTATTGATTGTTTAGATATAGCAAATATTATAGGAGAAAATGTTGTTGTTGGCGGAGTTAGAAGAACAGCAGAAATAATGCTTATTGATTATGACGACACTGATAGTATTGAAGCTAAAAATAAGTTATATAAACAGATAGATGGGCAATGGATTGTAGACAAGGATATAATCCATCGTTCAATGAGTAACAATTCTATTTATTATAGAAAAAAACCTACTCGTGAACAATTAAAATGGCAGATTGAGCAAATGAGGTATTCAGGAGAACCTGGATGGGTTAATGAAGAAGCGGGAAGTAAAAGAAGACCAAATATGAATGGAGTAAATCCTTGTGGAGAAATACTTCTTGATAATAAGGGATTATGTAATTTAACTACTATAAATACATATGCATTTGTAGATGAAAATGGCGAATTAGATGAAAAAGCTTTATTAAGAGCTCAACGATTATCAGCAAGGGCAGCTTATAGAATGACTTGTGTTGAACTTGAACTTTCTAAGTGGGACAGAGTTCAACAAAGGGATAAAATTACAGGTTGTTCATTAACAGGGTGGCAAGACATGGTAAATGCTGTTAATCTTGATAGAGATGGTCAAGCTAAACTTTTAAGAAAATTAAGAGATGTAGCAAAGGATGAGGCAGATAGATATTCTAGCGAAATAGGTGAAAGCGCACCGATTTTAGTTACAACTGTTAAACCAGAGGGAACATTGTCTCAACTTCCTGGAGTATCAAGTGGTGTTCATTATTCTCACTCACCATATTTCTTAAGGAGAGTTAGAATAAATAGTCATGATCCACTTGTTAAAGTTTGTGAGGAACTTGGATATTCTATTCACCCAGAAGTCGGTCAAGATGAGAAATCTTGCACAACAAAAGTAATTGAATTTCCGGTAAAAGCTCCTATGGGTAAAACGAAGTATGATGTTACAGCTATTGAACAGTTAGAAAATTATAAGTTATTCATGGAAAATTACGTTGATCATAACTGCTCAATAACAGTTCATGTAAGAGATAATGAATGGGAACAAGTTGAACAATGGGTTTGGGATAATTGGGATGAAGTTGTTGCATTGTCATTTTTATCATTAGATGATAGTTTTTATCAATTGATGCCGTATGAGTCAATAACTGAGGAACAATATAACAAACTAGTAAATGAAATGAAACCTTTTATACCTTCATTATTAAGTAAGTATGAGGTTAAAGAGGAAATTTTGGACATTGGAAATGATGGTTGTGATACTGGAATTTGTCCTATAAGATAATTATTTGTAAAAAAAGCAATAGTTTAATTAAAGCTATTGCTTTTTATATACATTATATTGTCATAATACCTAAAACAACTTTAGATGCATTATAGAAATCTGTTATATTAAGTTTTTCATTAGTAGTATGTACTAATTCCATTCCACATCCAATGTTAACTGTTTGAATCCCTTTATGAATATAAATATTAGCGTCACTTCCCCCTCCTGACGGTTTCATGTTAATTTCTAAGTTTAGGTTTTTGCAGACATTAGATATCATTTTAATGTGTTCGTCATCAGGAGATAAAGAATAAGACTTGTAAGATTCTTCAATTTCATATTCAAGTGTTGCACCATATTTATCGCAGGATTTTTGTAAACATTCAATCATATGGTTTGTTTGTGCTTCTAGTTTAGAATTAGAACGGCTTCTTGCTTCCCCTACTATTTCAACTATTGGAGAAACAATATTAGTAGGACCTATTGCTTTAAAAGTACCAATATTAGCAGTTGTTTCATAGTCTACACGTAAAAGCTTCATATTTGCTATAGCTTCAGAGGCTACAATTATTGAGCTAATACCATCTTCAGGGCAGCCACCGGCATGGGCTGGCTTTCCTATTATTTGAGCCGTAATCCTTGTTTGACCAGGAGATTCTATAATAATATCACTAGGACTACCACCACTATCAAGAACTATACCTTTTTTCGATTTTAATCTAGAAAAGTCAACATGCTTGGAGCCATTAACGCCCCCTTCTTCGCATATTGTAAGTACAATTTCAATTGGTTTGTGAGGTAAATTATTCTCTTTGATAGTTTTAATTGCCTCAATTATTGAAACAACTCCAGCTTTATCATCTCCACCTAAAATGGTATTTCCTTTGCTGTAGACGTAATCGTCATCAATATATGGCTCGATATTGTTTCCAGGAGTTACTGTGTCAACATGAGCGCTGAAAAGTATAGGATCACCTTCTAATGTTCCTGGTATAAAACAGTAAATATTGTTTCCATTTGAGTTAAGTTTTTCACCGGCATTGTCGATATATACTTCGAATCCTAAAGAATCGATGTCTTTAATAATTCTTTCACATATATCTTTTTCGTTTTTAGTTTCACTACTTATTTTTACGTAATCCATAAATGTTTCTAATAAACGTTTTTTATTTATCATTGTTGCCTCCTAGTTTTAATTACCATTATTTTATTACATTAACATATATTTTTCAATTATATGTTAATTAAAATTTAGGATAACTTATTAAATTGAGATTAAATTAATAATTATTAGAAAATATTATGTTTGAATTAAGACAAATGTGATATAATATACTTATACGTTTAGCGAGGTTAAAATGTTTAATATACAGGAAGAACTAAAGAATGTACCCGACAATCCAGGGGTATATCAAATGAAAAATGAATTTGGTGAAATAATATATGTGGGTAAAGCGAAAAATTTAAAAAAGAGAGTTAGGCAATACTTTCAGTCTAAGAATCATTCCGGTAAAATAAAGGCCATGATTAGAAATATAGCTGAATTTGAATATATAATTACTGATAATGAAGTAGAAGCCTTAATACTTGAAGCAAATTACATAAAAAAGTATAAACCAAAATATAATACACTACTACGGGACGACAAGCAATATCCATATATAAAGATTTCTGTACAGGAAAAATATCCGCGAATCTATAAAGTTAGAGAAGTTAAAAAAGATGGAGCTAAGTATTATGGTCCATATATTAGTAATTACGCAGTTAATGAAATAATAGATATTATTGGGAGTTTGTACAAGCTGAGAAAATGTTCACTAAAACTTGATGGGTCAAGAAAAAATAAAAGACCTTGTTTAAATTATCATATTAATCGATGTACTGCTCCTTGTATGGGTAACGTAGATTATGAAGAATATAGAGAAGAAGTGAATAAAGCCATAAATTTTTTATCTGGCAAGGAAGAGGAAATAATTGAATCTTTAAAAGAAAAAATGATTTTAGCTTCAGAAAATCTTGATTATGAAATGGCAGCTAAGTATAGGGATCAAATCAAGGCCCTAGAATTAATTACTGAAAAACAAAAAATTGTTTCAACTACTTCTATTATTGATCAGGATGTAATAGGAAGTGCAATAGGCATTGAAGAAGCATGTATACAAATTTTCTTTATAAGAAATGGTAAAATTATAGGGAGAGAGCATTATCTATTAACTAATATAGAAAATGAAACAAGACAAGAAATTATTAGTTCTTTTTTAACTCAATTTTATACAGGTACAGTATATGTGCCAAAAGAAGTATATATTGAAACAGAAATAGATGATATTGAACTGTTTGAAAAAGCCTTGTCAGAAAAAAGAGGCAATAAAGTTTCTGTTAAAGTTCCTTCTAAAGGAGAAAAGAGCATGCTGATAAAGATGATAAAGAAAAATGCACTTGAAATTCTTGAAAAAGGAAGTCAGAGAATTAAGAGAAATCTTGATGAAAGTATGCATGCTGTAGAAAATCTAAAAGACTTATTACAATTAGAAGAGATACCTGCCAGAATAGAAGCATATGATATTTCTAATATACAAGGTGTAGAGTCTGTAGGTTCAATGGTGGTATTTGAAAAAGGAATACCTAGCAAAAGTAATTATAGACGTTTTAAAATTAAAACGGTAAAAGGACCAGATGACTATAAAAGTATGGAAGAAGTCTTAGAACGACGTATTAATAGAGGGTTAAGCATAAACCAAGACATGAATGGCTTTAATAAAATGCCAGACCTAATATTAGTAGACGGAGGCAAGGGACAAGTCGGTATAGCAGAAAGTGTTATTAAGAACTTTGGTATAAAAATTCCAATTTGTGGAATGATTAAAGATGACAAACATACTACTAAGGGTCTTATTTATAATGGTCAGGAAATTGAATTAAAGAAAACAGATATAGTATATAGGTTAATTTACAGGATACAAGAGGAAGCTCACAGGTTTGCAATAGAGTATCACAGGAATTTGAGAGATAAAACATTATTTAAATCAGAACTTGATAATATTGAAAATATTGGAGAGAAAAGAAAAATTAACTTATTAAGGAAATTTGGTTCAGTTGAAAATATAAAAACTAAAAGTATAGATGAATTAGTAAATGCTCCAGGAATGAATAAAAGAGCAGCAGAGTCTGTATTCAATTATTTTAACAAGTAATTGAATGCAATTTACAAAAAAGGGATGGTAACAAAATGCAATATGTAAAGCTAGAAGATTTAGTAAGTAATATTGGTCTTGAACCTGTCTATTATCCTCTAGATATTCAATCAAGGATTTATACTTCTGAAATCGTTAGACCTGGTCTTCAAATAGCGGGTTATTTCGACTGGTTTTCTTTTGAGAGGGTTCAAATAATAGGAAAAACAGAATGGTATTATCTTAAAACCCTTGATGAAGATATTCAAAAAGAAAGATTAGATAAATTATTTAGTTATCCAATACCAGCACTTATTGTAGCAAATGATATGGAAGTGGATGACACAATGATATTTTATGCAAAAAAGTATAATAGACCTGTATTTAAAACAGAAGCAAAAACCGATAAATTAGTAAATATAATGATAAACTACCTTGAGGAAGAGCTGGCTGAGGAAACTACAAAACATGGTGTATGTTTAGAGGTTTTTGGTGTAGGCGTATTTATAAAAGGGAAAAGTGGCATTGGGAAAAGTGAAACCTCCCTTGAACTTATAAATCGAGGACATAGATTAATAGCAGATGATGCTGTTATTATTAAAAAAATGGACAACGGATTAAAAGCCACATGTCCAGAATTAACCCAGCATCTAATGGAAATACGAGGAATAGGTATTTTAGACATAAAACATTTATTCGGCGTAGGATCTATAAAATTAGAACAATATATAGAATTAGGCATTGAACTTGAGGATTGGGATGAAACAAAAGAATATGATAGAATAGGATCTGACGATTATTTCTTTGAAATTTTAGGTATAAACGTACCTGCAATAGTTATTCCGGTGAAACCTGGAAGAAATATATCTGCAATTATTGAAATTGCAGCTAAAAATTATAGACAAAAACTTTTAGGATACAATCCACTAGAAATGTACAATAAAAGATTTCGTAGTTTAATATAATAATTCGTTGTGGCTATCAAAAAGAATTTATTACTATAGGTGCATTACTTTATTATATATAGAATTAAGGCTATTAAACGTGAATACATCAAATGAATAAAAATTCACATTATTTCTAAGCTTCTATCTGTAATTGAATTGATAATTTGTTAACTTGCAAAAATTGAAGTTTCTATAATTATTGCACAAATCTTAAATATGCAAAAAATACTATAAATATAATGCATTGGGACGTTTTAAGAAAATTTGGAATAGCAAAAAAAGTAATTGTGGACAAAATGTTACATATATGTAGTTGCAATTCACTTTTTCATAAGGTATAATATTTAAGGATATTGAATTAAATTTACAATATTTTTTAATTATTTATTAAAAAAATAAATATATAAATAGGAGGAATTATAAATGTCAAAAGTTATGAAAACTATGGACGGAAATACAGCTGCTGCATATGCATCATATGCTTTTACTGATGTAGCTGCTATATTTCCAATAACACCTTCTTCACCAATGGCTGAGTTAGCAGATGAATGGGCGGCTCATGGTCAAAAGAACATATTTGGCCAAACTGTTAAAGTTGTTGAAATGCAATCAGAAGGTGGAGCTGCAGGTGCGGTTCACGGATCTTTACAAGCAGGTGCTTTAACAACTACATATACGGCTTCACAAGGATTGTTGTTAATGGTTCCAAATATGTATAAAATAGCAGGAGAATTATTACCAGCAGTATTTCATGTTTCTGCAAGAGCAATAGCAGGACATGCCCTTTCTATTTTCGGAGATCATTCTGATGTAATGGCAACAAGACAAACAGGATTTGCATTACTTGCTTCTAGTAGTGTCCAAGAAGCTATGGATATTGGAGGAGTTGCACATTTGGCTACTCTTAAAACAAGAGTTCCTTTTGTTCATTTCTTTGATGGATTTAGGACTTCTCATGAAGTTCAAAAAATCGAAACAATTGACTATGAAGACCTTGCAAAACTAGTTGACATGGATGCAGTAAATGAATTTAGAAAAAGAGCATTAAATCCGGAACATCCTGAAACAAGAGGAACTGCACAAAATCCAGATATTTTCTTCCAAGCTAGAGAAGCTTCTAACAAATTCTATGATGAAGTACCTGATGCAGTAGCAGATTATATGAAAGAAATAAGTAAAATTACTGGTAGAGAGTATAAACCTTTCAATTATTATGGTGCACCAGATGCAGAAAATATAATAGTTGCGATGGGTTCAGTTACTGAAACAGCAGAAGAAGTAATTGATTATTTGAATGCAAAAGGTGAAAAAGTAGGTATAGTTATAGTACATTTATATAGACCTTTCTCTTCAAAATATTTCTTTGATGTTATACCTAAAACTGTTAAGAAAATAGCAGTATTAGATAGATGTAAAGAACCAGGTTCAGTTGGTGAGCCATTATTCTTAGATGTTAAATCTTTATATTATGGAGAAAAAGACCAACCAATTATAGTTGGTGGTAGATATGGGCTTGGTTCAAAAGATACTACTCCAGCTCAAATAATTTCAGTTTACAATAATTTAAAGACAGACGAACCAAAGAATGATTTCACAATTGGTATAGTAGACGACGTTACATTCAAATCATTAGAAACTCCAGCAGTTATAAATACTTCAGCACCTGGTACAGTAAGATGTAAATTCTGGGGACTTGGTTCAGATGGAACAGTTGGAGCTAATAAAAACGCTATAAAAATTATCGGTGATCATACTAATATGTATGCTCAAGGATATTTCTCATATGATTCCAAAAAATCAGGCGGTGTAACTGTATCACACTTAAGATTTGGTAAATCACCAATTAAATCAACATATTTAATAGATGAAGCTGATTTTGTTTCATTGTCACAACAATCATATGTAGATAAGTATGATGTATTGACAGGACTTAAAAAAGGTGGCAAATTCTTATTAAATACTTTATGGTCTCCTGAAGAATTAGATGTTAATTTACCAGCTAAAATGAAAAAATACATGGCTGATAATAATATTGATTTTTATACAATTAATGCTACAAAAATAGCGCAAGAAATTGGGCTTGGTAACAGAACTAACATGATTATGCAATCAGCATTCTTTAAGTTAGCAGAAGTAATTCCAGTTGAGGATGCAGTTAAATATTCAAATGATGCAATTGTTAAGTCTTATGGTAAAAAAGGTGATGCTATTGTCAACATGAATAAAGAAGCTGTACAAAAAGGAATTACTGAATTAGTTAAAATAGAAGTACCTGAATCATGGAAAAATGCTAAAGATGAAACTAAAGTTAATAGCGGGTTAGCAGTTCCATTTACTGAAGAAGAAAAACCAGACTTTATTAAAAATGTTGCAGATGTAATGAATAGACAAGAAGGAGACAAACTTCCTGTAAGTACATTTGTAGGCATAGAAGATGGTACATTCCCAGCAGGTACAGCTGCATACGAAAAGAGAGGTATTGCAACTACTGTTCCAAAATGGATACCAGAAAATTGTATTCAATGTAATCAATGCTCATTTGTATGTCCTCATGCTGTAATTAGACCAACTTTATTGAATGAAGAAGAAAAAGCTAATGCTCCGGAAAGCTTTAAAACAATAAAAGCTATGGGTAAGGGATTAGATGGTTTAGAATACAGACTTCAAATAAGCACATTAGATTGTACTGGTTGTGGTAACTGTGCTGATATATGTCCTGCAAAGAATAAAGCATTGGTGATGACTCCAATAGCAGAAGAAGTTGAAGAAGGAATTCCAAATTGGAAATATGCAATAGAAAAAGTTACTATTAAAGATAACTTATTTGATAAAGTAACAGTAAAAGGTAGTCAGTTCTGTAAACCATATTTTGAGTTCTCGGGAGCTTGTGCAGGCTGTGGAGAAACAGCATATGTTAAAACTATTACTCAATTATTTGGTGATAGAATGATGATAGCAAATGCTACAGGATGTTCATCAATTTGGGGAGCATCAGCACCAGCTACTCCATATACAAAGGATGCAAATGGTAGAGGTCCATCGTGGGGTAATTCATTATTTGAAGATAATGCAGAATATGGCTTAGGTATGGCAACAGCTGTTAAACAAATGAGAGATAGTATTCAACTATCAATGGAAAAATTAGTTAATATGAATATACCTCAAGAATTAAAAGATACTTTTGTACAGTGGATAGAAAATAAAGATTTAGCAGAAGAATCAAAAGCTGCTTCTGAAAAAGTTCTTAACGCATTAAAGGAATTTAAATCTTGTGATGAATGTGCAAAAGATATAAATAATATTATAGACAAAAAAGACTTTCTAGTTAAGAAATCTCAATGGATTATCGGTGGAGACGGCTGGGCTTATGATATAGGTTATGGTGGATTAGATCACGTATTAGCATCAGGAGAAGATGTTAATGTACTTGTATTAGATACAGAAGTTTATTCAAATACAGGTGGACAGTCATCTAAGGCAACTCCAACCGCATCTGTTGCTAAATTTGCTGCATCTGGTAAGAAAGTTAAGAAAAAAGATCTTGGTATGATAGCATCAACATATGGTTATGTATATGTAGCACAAGTTGCAATAGGTGCAGATAAAAATCAATACTTAAAAGCTTTAAAAGAAGCAGAAAGTTATAACGGACCATCTTTGATAATTGCTTATGCTCCATGTATAAATCATGGTATTAAGGTAGGAATGGGTAAAACTGTAGACAGAGAAAAGAAAGCTGTTGAATCAGGATACTGGCATTTATATAGATATAACCCAGCTCTTAAAGAAGAAGGTAAGAATCCATTTATATTAGATTCTAAAGCACCTAAGACTTCATTTAGAGAATTCTTAGATGGAGAAGTAAGATACGCATCGTTGAAAGGTTCATTCCCAGAAACAGCAGAAGAATTATATGCTAAAGCAGAAGCTGATGCAAAAGATAGATACGAAGGCTATAAGAGAATGGCTGAAATGAAATACTAAAAAAATAGGCAACGTGTATTAGAAAATCCCAAATTTATTATTTGGGATTTTTTTATGTTTTTGTCATATATAGATTAACTTGATACCAATTATAGAATTATTTTCAGGTAGTGGAAAATAGGTTTTTGATTTACAAATTCGCTAGCTGATGATGGTGGCGTAGTATATACTGCTGAAGCTGAATTAGCGACAGAAGGAGATACAGTCGTTACATTGAAAGTAACAGCTCTTGGTAAAGAAGAAAGAGAATATGTTGTTAGTGTCTTTTGCCTTTTTTACTTCTTTATTTTACCCTTGATAAATATATGAAATTACAATATAATTAGTTAATAATTATTTTATAACAATTCATTCACATAACATTACATTATGTCAAACGAGAAATTTTTACATAAATATCATTTAAAATTAGGAGAAAATTTAATATGATAAAAATTAAGATTAAAGATATAGTTAATATATTAGATGCAGAATGTTTAGGTAACTGTAATTTAGATAAATGCATAAACGGCGTTAGTATAGATTCAAGAAATGTTACGGAATATAATCTTTTTATTCCTATAAAAGGTATGACTACAAATGGTCATTGTTATATTAATGATGCAATAAATAAGGGAGCAATTGCAACCTTGTGGAATAAAAATGAACCCAATCCTCCAACTGATATAGCTGTTATTTTAGTTGATGATACAGTAAAAGGATTACAAGATTTAGCATTAGCTTATAGAAATCAATTAAAGACAAAAATAGTAGGTATAACAGGAAGCAATGGTAAAACTTCAACTAAAGACATAACCGCAGGTGTGTTATCTCAAAAATATAAAACACAGAAAACTGTTGGCAACTATAATACTGAAATAGGAGTACCCTATACATTACTGGGTTTGGATGAAGATTGTGAAGTCGCGGTAATTGAAATGGGTATGGAAAGAGCTGGTGAAATAGATTTTTTAACTCATTTAGTTAAGCCAGATATTGGAATTATTACAAGTGTTGGACCTGTACATATAGACAATTTTCCTTCAGTAGAAGAAATTGCAAAATCTAAACTCGAAATAGTAAATGGAATAAAAAGCAATGGTTTATTCATATATTTTGGTGACGATCCATTAATTCAAGATACTGTTGATAATACACAAATTAGTAGCAAAATAAGAAAAGAGAACTTCGGCATTAGGGAAGATAATACTTTATGGCTTAAAGAATTTCATGAAGATATTCAAGGGATTACATTTAAAATTAATGATGAAAATTGCGATGAACTACATATGGAAATGCTAGGAAAACATCAGGCACTCAATGCTCTGGCTGCTATCTTAGCTGCTAAAGAACTAGGTATGAATTATGAAGAAATACGTCTTGGACTATTAAAAATAGAGAAGACCGGATTAAGAAATGAAGTTATTAAAATTAAGAATAGTACAATACTTAATGATTGTTATAAATCTAACCCTGATAGCATTAAAACTGCCCTTGATATATTTAAACTTTTTAAAAGTGATAAAAAGATTGTCATTCTTGGTGATATGTTAGGCTATAGAGAAATGAGTCATGAAGTTCATTATAATGTTGGAAAGTATCTATCATCTGTTAAAATAGATGAACTTATTACAATAGGTGCAGAGGCTAAATTTATAGCAAAAGGTGCTAGGGAGAATACTAGCATTGCAAATATTACAGAATTTGATACTAAAGAAGAAGCTACATTATATTTGAGTAACTTTTTAGAACAAAATTGTTCTATACTCATTAAAGGTTCAAGATTTTTAAAACTTGAATATATAGTAAATACGTTAAAAACAAAGGAGGATAATTAATGGATAAAATAAAATTGGCAATATTATTTGGAGGAAAATCAAGTGAATACACAGTATCTTTGCATTCAGCAGCAGCAATAATTAAAAATGTTCCAAAAGAACAATTCGATGTTACGTTAATAGGAATTACAGAAGATGGGAAATGGTTACATTATGAAGGTGATGCTGATAAGGTATATAATGATACATGGCATAAAGAAAAATTAAGTCCTGTATTATTAAGTATGGATAGTCAATTTAAAGGACTAATTAAGTTAAATGAGGATAAAAATACTTATGAAAAAATAGATATAGACTGTATCTTTCCAGTACTTCATGGTAGAAATGGAGAAGATGGAACTATTCAAGGGTTATGTCAAATGACTGGAATATCATATGTAGGATGCGATATGACATCTTCAGCAGTTTCTATGGACAAGGAGTTTACTCATGTAATTTGTGAAATGGCTGGAATTAAGACAGCACCTTATATTGCAGCTGTAAATAGTAATAAACTTAATGTTAAAAAACTGTATGATGAAGCTTTAGAAAAACTTTCCCTTCCTATGTTTATTAAACCTGCTAACAATGGTTCATCCTTAGGAATAAGCAAAATCAGAAATTACGATGAATTTGAAAAGGGTATAATGGAAGCCTTTGAATATGATAATAAGGTTGTTATTGAGACAATGATAGAAGGTTTTGAAATTGGATGTGCTGTAATTGGTAATGATGAATTGATAATTGGGGAAGTAGATGAAATAGATACAAAAAATGACTTTTTTGATTATGTTGAAAAGTATAGTCAGCACAATTCTAAAATTTACTGTCCTGCACGAATTAGCGATGAGTTAAAACAAGAAGCAAAAGAAATTGCTGAAAAAGTTTATAAAGCTTTAGGCTGTAAAGGAATGTCTAGAATAGACATGTTTGTAACTTTAGATAATAAAATAATTCTTAATGAAATAAATACAATTCCAGGTCTTACAGATTTGAGTAGATATCCATCTATGCTTAAGAAAATAGGTATGGAATATAAGGATTTGATTGTTAAACTAGTAGAGTTAGCAATAGATAAATAATAATTGCAGAAAAAATGTTGTAGGGAACGCATTATATGCGCACCCTACAATTATTTTATTTTAATCCTAAAATAGCTCTTGCTTCGTCTGGTGTAGCTACCTCACGTCCGAATTCCCTAGACAAGTTAGCTACTCTTTCAACTAATTGAGCATTTGATGTTGCAATTTCACCTTTTTTATAATAAATATTATCTTCGAATCCTGTTCGAGCATGGCCTCCAAGAATTATAGCTGCCATATTTAATGGAAGTTGATATCTTCCAACACCTGCTACAGTCCATGTAGAACCTGCTGGTATTGAATCAACCATATACAATAAATCTCTAAGTTCTCCTCCCATTGCACCTGGTACACCAAGAACAAAATCGAAGTGCATTGGAGTGTTAATGATACCTTTTTTAGCCATACGAACAGCTGTATCAACCATTCCTTTTTCAAAGCACTCTAATTCAGGTTTAACTCCTAGTTCATTCATTCTTTTTGCAAAAATTCTAATATTCTCTTCAGTGTTCATAAAAACATCATCTGCAAAGTTGCATGTTCCCATGCTAAGTGTTGCCATTTCTGGTTTTAGTTCAATTGGTTGCATTCTTTGCTCTGGTGTATGCCAAGTAGCTCCACCAGTAGATGGTTGGAAAATAATGTTGCATTTTTCTGCAGTCTTTTCCTTAATTTCCTTGTAAACAGCATAATCTTGTGTCGGATTACCTTCTGCATCTCTTGCGTGAACATGTACCATTGAAGCACCTGCCAAATAACACTGATATGCAGCTTCTGCAATTTCTTCTGGTGAAATAGGTAAATTTGGCTGCTGTTCCCTTGTAACCTCTGCTCCTGTAAGACAGGCTGTGATAATTAATTTTTCCATAGTAACCTCCATTTTTATAATTTTTTGCCTACTATTATTTTACAATATTTAAATAGTATAGTCAATTGAATGTCTAATAATTAATAATTAAAAAAAAATAAATTATTTTTTAAAAAAATAGACAATGTTTTGTTACGATGATATACTATAAAAGATTAATATTCGTTTAACATAAATATTACATCATAATTTGCGAAAAAACAAATATATGTTATACTAAATATTGAATAAGATTAAAGGAGAACAAGTTGTGGATAGAGAATTAGCATTGAATATAGTTAGAGTTACAGAAGCAGCAGCACTAGGCTCAGGTAAATATTTTGGAAGAGGAAATAAAGAAATAGCAGATCAGGCAGCAGTAGACGGAATGAGAAGTATGTTTCAAGTACTAGATATTTCAGGCACTGTCGTAATAGGCGAAGGTGAATTAGATGAAGCACCAATGCTTTATATAGGTGAAAAAATCGGTACATGGGAGGAAAATTCACCTGAAATAGATATTGCTGTGGATCCTCTTGATGGTACAAAATTAATTGCAAAGGGTTTACCTGGGGCATTGGCTGTAGTGGCTGTGGCACCAAAAGGATGTCTGCTTCATGCACCGGATATGTATATGCATAAAATTGCAGTTGGTCCAAAAGCTGCTGGGCACATTGATATAACAGCTTCAATTGAAAAAAATCTATATAATGTTGCTAAGGCTTTAAATAAAGATATTACAGAAGTTACAGTAACAATGCTAGATAGAGAAAGACATCATGACTTAATAAATAGAGCAAGAAATATAGGAGCAAGAATCAAATTGTTTGGTGAAGGAGATGTCGCTGCAGCAATTGCCACATGTTTTGATAACTCTGGTGTTGATATGATGATAGGTAAGGGTGGAGCACCTGAAGGCGTAATAGCGGCTGCTGCTTTGAAATGCTTAGGCGGCGAATTTCAAGGGATATTAATTCCAGAGTCAGAAGAAGAAGAACAAAGATGTAAAAAAATGGCTGGACAGGAAAAGTGGGATAGAATTCTAACGATGGAGGATTTAGCCAAAGGTAACGATGTTATTTTTGCAGCTACTGGAGTATCTGATGGTGAATTATTAAAAGGTGTTAGATATTTGTCAGATAATAGAGCAAAAACTTATTCTATGGTTACTCGTTCGAAGTCAGGTACAATAAGATTCATTGATACTATTCATGCATTAGACAAAAAACCAAAATATGCATATGTAAAATAATATTAAAAACAACTCCAAAAAGGAGTTGTTTTATTATAGATATGTTGTAGTGATTTTTTTCCCTGTTTTTTTCAATTCTTTTATAAGATCATCTACTATTTTTTGCTTAATATTGAAGCTAGTAGGAAAATTTGGGTTTTGATGAGCAGGGTTTACGGCATGTCCGATATAAAAATTTATATGTGTACTTATTTCAGTTAAAAACTTTGTTAGTAGTGAGCAGCCATCATAATCATCAAAGTCTACTAAATCTTCAAAGTTAGTCTTATTACATTTTTTAATATTTTCTAGTGTTTTACCAAGAGTTAATACACCTTCAGTAATAAGATTAAAGCCTTCCATATATGCTAATGGCGGAACATCGTCTTTAATAGAATCAAGGTCCACTTGAAGTTCTTTGCCTAATTCCCTTTCAGCAATTAATGCAGTAGTTCCTCCACATATAATTTTCATATTTTCACTTGATTTCATTATTTGTCCTAAAATGGCATCCGATTGTTTATCTGCAGGAGGACCAATAAATATATCTAATATTTCAGGCATTCTTACCTTAATAGTAAGGATTGTAGTATCATCACCAGGTTTATTGTTGTATAAATTATTGCAAACACCTATAAAGTTACCATTAATTAATTGTGCTGAACGATTTACATTGTTAAGATCCTCTAAATAGTTATTAATTTCATCCCATGACCATCCTAGGTTAAGCATTTGACCAATACCAGCATGAATAGCACCATCGCTTACGATAGAAAGAGTATCTCCTAATTTAAGTTGAATATTGGACTCGTAAATTTTTCTAGAATCTATAATTCTTTCTCTTTTTTCAATAGGCATACTTTTTTTATTAGAATAATAAAAGTAAGGTGGATTATCATATTCTGCAATATAAGCATTATAATCATTATCTATTTTGATTATTGTAAAAGTTGAATAAGCTAGTTTTCTAATCTTACATTCAGGAAGTGTATTTATTATTGTATCAATTGTATCATCTATTGTAGCATCATTTTCAAGCATAGTAACAGCAATTTTAGTAGTCATTGTTGCTAAAATATTCGCTTTAACACCACTACCTAAGCCATCAGACAAAACTATTATACAACCATTATCACTGTTGATGAATTCTACATTGTCTCCGCAAAGTTCTTCTCCATATTTATTTATGCTTTTGTAATTAATATCTAAAAATCGTTCCATTAGTCTTCACTTTCCTCTAACACAACTTTTTTAAGCTTGAGAAGAGCTGCCTTCGTTTCAGCAGTAGTTTCACCTAATAAACCTGCGATTTCCTGTGCAACTCTCATTTGTTTCTCAATTACCCTATCAGCTGTTTCTAAAGTATTAAGCTTCATGCTGATAATTTGTTCCTTTTTAAATTCATCAGTAGTAATGTCGTTTAATATACAGAATAGTATTTTGTTTTTAGGGAGATATATAATACTTTCATTCATAATTACACCATAATTATCAAGAGATAATTTTTTACCAATAATGTTTTCTTCTGTACTTAAAACTATTTTAAAATCATTGTAAGGAATTATTGATGAAACATGATTACCTCGTATATTATTAATTTTAGTTTTAAAGACTTCTTCGCCTAAAGGGTTTAAATCTAGTATTTTCAAATCTAAATCTACAATAATTATTACACTTGGTGAATATTTGAAATATATATTTGATATTTTTTCTGCCTCACTTCTCATGTAAGGCATACACATTTGAGGGTGTGATAGACCTTCTATTACTGATATAGCTTTTTCTCTACATGTATCATATCCACATGCGCCACAATTTAGTTCATCAGCCTCTGAATGTTTTCCCGATTTTTCTAAAATCTTTCTTATTTCATCTTCAGTATATGGAGGGAGTATATATTCTTTGTTTCTGAAATTTCTAGTGTAATTTAAATTTTTTTCTTCAGAGGTATAGTTTTTATATTTATGTTTTTTTGAAGGTTCAATTTTAATTTTAGCATTAGTTTTTCTTACATAAACATTTTTACTTTTTTTGGGGACGGCTGGTCCTCCGATACATCCACCTATACAGGTATTAGCTTCAATGCATACATTGTTCAAGTCTCCCTTAGACATAGATTCAAATACCCCTATCAAATCATCTGTTCCTGACACAGATATTGGAGTAAAATTATTTTCAAGCAATACATCATTCATACCTGACAACACACCTTGATGTAAGGGATATTTTTTACCGACGAAGTTACCTTCAAGGTCGGGATGAGTTTCTTCAAAAGAAGAAATATCAATATTTTTGGACTCAAACCATTTATCGAGTTCCTCAAAGGAAATTACAGCATCTATAATTCCGGAAATTTGGTATTTATAAGCTTCGCATTTTTTAGCAATACAAGGACCTAAAAAAACTATATACACATCATTTCCGTGACGTTTTCGAATCATTTTACTATGAAAAATCATAGGAGAGTCTAATGGTATTAAATATTTAATAAGTTCTGGGTAATATGCTTGTACCATCATATTAGCTGAAGGGCAGCAAGTTGTTATAGCATTTTCTAAATTAGTTTTTTCTAAGTATTCCTTATAAAGATTTGATACATGTTCAGCACCAATTGCTGTTTCTTCTATTAAATGAACACCTAAATATTTTAAAGCAGATATAAGTTTATATGGTTCTTCGTAAACACCAATATATGACGGTGCAATAGATACAATGATTTTTTTTCCATTATTAAAGGCATTTAAAACATTATCCAAGTCACTATGAATATTTCTTGCGTTTTGAGGGCATACCAAAACACATTTTCCACAAGCAATACATTTTTCTTCAACGATTTGGGCTTGGTCATTAATCATTTTAATAGCCTTAACAGAACAATTTCTTACACATTTATAACAATTTTTGCAATTAGTAGGATAAAAATCTAGTATTCTCATGTTAAATTCCTCATACTTTTAATAATAATATCATTGAAAAAGCTTTCAGCTGTTTCTGGATTAACAGAATAAATTTTATCATTGAACATAACAGAAACTGCCTCTGTGCAGCGACCAAGACAGAATGCTCCTTTGATTTCCACTTCGTTAAATAAATTTCTATCTCTTACGCACTTCTTAAATATTTCTATAACTTCATAAGAACCTTTTAAATGACATGCGCTTCCCACGCAAATGCTTAATTCGACCATTTTATACCTCTGATTATAAATTAGTTAAGCTTACTTCCATTATAAACGTTTATGTGTTAAAGTCAATATTTTGTCTAAAATTTAACTTATTGTTAATATCTATATATTGTAAATTCTTAAGTAAATATTAACATAAAAATATATTCTTGACTTAGAATAAAGTTAATGATATTATTATCATACTTATCAAAATCTCGCCTTTATTTCCCTATAATGTTGTAACAATTCAATGCGTGGAGGTGTTTATGGATAAAACCGAATTATCCAATTTAAAGGTTTCTGAGCTTAAGGAGCTAGCGAAATCAAAAGGAATTCATAATGCTTATAAATATAAAAAAGAAGAATTATTACTAAAATTGAAAAATATTATTTATGAAGATACCAATAAATCTGAATATGATAAAGATTTAATTAACGATGTTAATAGTGAAAAGAAAGTAGTAAAAGAAGGAAATGAAAAGGTAAAGTTTGTTGAAAAAGCTAAGAAATTAAAAGATTTTGAAAATGAACAAAAGCAGGTTTCAAGGAAAAATAATCAAAAAAAAGATTTACCAGAAAAAATTATTGAAGAAATAGAATCTAGTGAGGAAGTTGTAAATGTAGAAGGTGTTTTGGAAACACATTCTGATGGGTATGGTTTTTTAAGAATACATAATTATTTAACCAGCGATGAAGATGTATATATTTCCCCCTCTCAAATTAGAAGATTTCATTTAAAAACTGGAGACAAAGTTACTGGTATTACAAGACCTCCAAAACAAAGTGAAAAATTTAGAGCTCTATTATATGTTAATAAAGTCAATGATGAAAATCCTGAGCATGCCAGAAATAGAAAAGATTTCGAATCACTCATTCCAATATATCCTAATAATAGAATCAAACTGGAAAAGTCACCAATAGAAATCACAATGAGAATAATAGATTTGATTGCACCAATAGGAAAAGGGCAAAGAGGTATGATTGTTGCGCCACCAAAGGCAGGTAAAACAACAATATTGAAAAATATAGCAAATAGTATAGCTGAAAATTATCCAGATATAGAAATAATAATGCTATTAATAGATGAACGACCGGAAGAAGTAACAGACATGAAAAGAAGTGTTAAGGGAGATGTTATTTATTCAACATTTGACGAGTTACCTAAAAATCATATTAAAGTTGCTGAAATGGTTTTGGATAGAGCAAAAAGACTCGTTGAACAAGGTAAAGATGTTGTGATTTTACTAGATAGTATAACAAGGTTAGCAAGAGCTTATAACCTTACTATAACTCCTACCGGAAGAACTTTATCAGGAGGATTGGATCCAGGAGCATTATATGGACCGAAAAGGTTTTTTGGTGCAGCTAGAAATATTGAAAATGGTGGTAGTTTGACAATACTTGCTAGCGCTCTTGTTGAAACAGGAAGTCGTATGGATGATTTGATTTTTGAAGAGTTTAAAGGTACTGGAAATATGGAGATACATCTTGATAGAAAACTTTCTGAAAAAAGGGTATTTCCTGCAATTGATATTAACAAATCAGGCACAAGAAGAGAAGAACTATTGTTAAATCCAAATGAGATGCAGACAATTTGGCAGTTAAGAAAAGTATTGAGTAATTTTTCAGTTGCAGATGTAACAGAAAGAATTATAGATGGGTTAATAAAAACTAAAACAAATGATGAATTTATTGAACAATCATCATCAACATTGTTGAATATAGATAAAATGAAAAGCGATTTTCTATAAATAACCCTAGAAAATGTTAAGATTTATACATATAAAAAAATATTGTAATCTATAAAACCATATGTTATAATGTTTGAAGTAAATTGATGATAATAAAATTCATATAAAGTGAGAAAGAGGTGAAACGGATGAAAAAAGGAATACATCCTGATTATAAAACAGTAACAGTTAAATGTGCATGTGGAAATACTTTTGAAACCGGTTCAGTAATGGACGAAATCAAAGTTGAAATATGTTCAGAGTGTCATCCATTCTTTACAGGTAAACAAAAGTTTATCGATAAAGGCGGAAGAGTTGACAGATTTAAGAAAAAATACGGCATGTAAAATTTTACTTTTAAACTTTTTGGCAAATCTGAAGCAATTGTCTCGGATTTGCCTTTTTGTGATTTTCAGCTATCTTTTAAGATGATTCGAAAACTATCTGCAACCTAAGAATTTAATAAAATTCTCCTAATATTTCAAAAGGCTTATCAGTTAAGCTTTTTATTTTTTTAATATCATTTTTATCTATAGATACTAAACAGCAACAAGATGGTCCTCCTGTTTTATTTAAATCCGTAGATAATTTATCATAATACTTAAAATTTAAGTTGTTGTATTTACACATATCCATTAATTCAGAATTTGTTCCCCTTGAACCTATAGGTAATATTTCTTTAATGAAATTGCAAAGATATAAGCTTTCGTAATCTTCTATATCCATTACACTTTCCGGATTATTAACGACTTCATTTCCTACTAAAGGCAACCCAATTAGAACACAAAAATCATTTTTATTTGTTTTTTTATATTTTAATTTATTTTTTTGGCATATTCCAATACAAGTTATGCCCATAGAAGTTTGTACAGTTATTATATTTTCTTCAGTACTTCCTGTTAAATGAACATTTGAAGTTCTGAGTTTAGAAATAGCTTCGTTAAATCCTTCTATCAGATGCTTTCCTGTATCGTTCATTTCAACTGCAAGGCCATTTGACAAAAGAATTGGTTTGAATCCCATGCTCATAAGTTCAGCAAATACTACTTTTGCTGTGTGATATGCTGTAAGTTGAGGAGAAGCCTTTACTATATCCTGCTCCTTATAACCAATTGCGCCACATGAATCACAAGCGACACCTAAATACCTGTCTTTGTCAATGTTAATTACTGTTAAATCCCTTATCTGTGTTATTTCCATAGTAAACTCCTTCACTAATTATATGATAATCTTAACACAGTTTTTTACATATTGCCATAGCTTATAAATGAATATTTAAAGTTGTGCATTATATTTTTTTATGCTATAATTATCTAAAATATCAATAATATAAGTATGATTTAAGGTAAGGTGGTAATAATGTCTCATCAAGCTATATACAGGAAATTTCGTCCTAGAATATTTGATGACGTTTTAGGTCAGGAACATGTTACTAAAACATTAAAAAATCAGATAATGACAGATAATATTGCCCATGCCTACTTATTTAGCGGAATAAGGGGCACAGGAAAAACATCAACTGCCAAAATTTTTTCTAGAGCGGTAAATTGTCTTAATAATGAAAAAGGAAACCCATGTAACGAATGCGAAGTTTGCAGAAGCATACTTGATGAAACCAACATGGATGTAATAGAAATGGATGCTGCTTCAAATAATGGTGTTGATGATATTAGGGAGTTAAGAGATAAGGTTAAATTTCTTCCTGTTAGTAGTCGATATAAAGTATATATAATAGATGAAGTACATATGCTGTCAAAAGGTGCATTTAATGCTTTACTAAAAACCTTAGAGGAACCACCAGAGCATTTGCTATTTATATTAGCAACAACAGAGCCACATAAAATACCTGCGACAATTTTGTCACGATGTCAGAGATTCGACTTAAAAAGAATTAAATCATCTGTAATTGTAGAAAATATGAAAAACATATGCAAAGAAATTAATGTTGATTATGAAGAAAAAGCATTAAAGCTTATAGCCGCTAATTCAGAAGGAGCTATGAGAGATGCTTTAAGTATATTAGATAGATGTGTGTCTTTCAATGAGGATAAAATTGATTATGATACTGTGATAAACTTACTTGGTACAGTAAATTATCAAGTAATTATAGAAGTCGCCAGGGCAATAATGAAAAAAGATGTCGAAAACACTATGGTTTTAGTTGATGATATATTAAATAGTGGAAAAGAGTTAATTTATTTTTTAGATGAATTAATAATTTTTTTTAGAAATATGCTTATTATTAAAACAACTGAATCCACAGATAATTTAATAAGAATACCAGAGGATACTGCACTTGAGTTAAAAGCTGAAAGTCAAAAATTATCAATAGATGAAATTGTATATTATATTGAGGAATTATCATCAACACAAGTTGAATGTAAAAGGGCACTAAATCCTAAAATATTATTAGAAACAAGACTAATAAAAATGCTTAAATCAGTTAATTATATTGATATTAATGATTTGTTAATGAGGATTGAAAAGCTTGAAATGGGAGTTAAAAATGGAAGTCAATCTTTCGTACGTGAGGAGATAACTCATACTCCTAAACAAAAACAAAAAACAACTACAGTGAAAAGAAAAGAAGAACAACCTTTAAAAAGCAATAAGGAATCTTTAAAATCAGTTAAAAAAGTAAGTGAAAATAAAGACGATGAATCAATATACAATGCTATTATAAATGGATGGCAAATAATTCTAAAGAAAATCAGAAGTGAAAATGCAGGACTTCAAGCTATTATAAGAGAATCTAAATTAATAGAAGTTATAAATAGTAAAGCAGTATTTGAATTTGATCCAAAATTCACATTTCATATAAATGCAGCTAACCAACCTAAAAACAAATTGAAGTTTAAGGAGGTTTTAAGTGATTTTTTAAATGTTGAATGTGAAGTAGAATTTATATTAAAAACATCTGAAAAAAACAATAAGCCTAAACAAACCATAGAAGATATATATGAAGATTTAAAAAATGAATTTGGTGAAGACAAAGTAGAATTTAATCAGGAGGATTAGAATGGGTAAAGGTAGAAGAATGCCAATGGGTATGCCAGGTGGCGGAAATATGAACAATATGATGAAACAGGTTCAAAAAATGCAGAAACAAATGGAAGAAATGCAAAGCGAACTTGAACAGAAAGAAGTAGAAGCTTCTTCAGGTGGTGGAGCAGTAACTGTTAAAGTAACAGGTAAAAAATCGCTTTTAGAAGTTAAAATAGATCCTGAGGTTGTAGACAAAGATGATGTAGAAATGCTTGAGGATATGATAGTTGCTGCTATTAATGAAGCTTTTAGAAAAGCTGATGAAATGATGGATAGTGAAATGAAAAAAGTAACTGGCGGAGTAAATATTCCAGGGTTATTCTAATGGAACAATATACTCAACCAATAACTAAGCTAATAGAAGAATTTTCGAAGCTTCCTGGAATTGGAAGGAAATCAGCTCAGAGGTTAGCATTTCATATATTGGATATGAAGGGAAACGACGTAGTTGAATTGGCTAAAGCCATTGTAAATGCAAAAAAACTTACCAAGCACTGTAAGACATGTGGAAATATGTCAGAAAGTGATATTTGCAATATTTGTAGTAATATTAAAAGGGATCAATCTACTATTTGTGTTGTAGAAGATGTTAGAGATATTGCTGCTATGGAGCGTACCAAAGAGTATAATGGTGTTTATCATGTACTTCATGGAACTATATCACCACTTGACGGTATTGGTCCAGATGATATTAATATTAAAAATTTAATTAGCAGACTCAATGAAGATATTTCTGAAGTAATACTTGCAACTAACCCTACAATCGAAGGAGAAGCAACTGCAGTATATATTTCACGACTAATAAAACCGATAGGAATTAAAGTAACTCGTATAGCTCATGGTATACCTGTTGGAGGAGATATTGAGTATGCAGATGAAATTACACTGATGCGTGCTTTAGAAGGTAGACGTGAATTTTAAATACATATTTGTTAAATTTTATTTAGCAAATGAATAAAAAGGAACCTTTTGTCTATAATATAATAGATAGGAGGTTTTTTCCATGAGTGATGTAAATAATAAAAAATTATGTTTTAGGGATTTAGTTAATGAAGTTGTTTCACAAAAAAAAGAAGAGCCTAAAGATAATATATATATTAATATAGAAAAGGCTAGAAAAGAATGGGAAGAGGCAAAAAATATTTTTGAAAATGTATCTGAACCTGAATTAGTTGATTATGCAATTTATAATGTAGTTGCAGCAGAGAAGAAATTTACATATTTATTAAAACAAATAAAAAATGATAATACAAATTAAGGATGCTTATAGTGAAGGACGCATTAAGCGCCCTTATTTATTTTATATTATTATATAAGTTCTTGATCTAAACCATCAAATATTTCTGAACAGAAAAAATCCTTAAGTGAGATTTCTAACCCATCGCATATTTTCTTGATGAGAACAATTCCTACATCTTTTCTATCTAAATCAAAAACACTATAAACAGTAGATGGTGTAATCCCTGATAAATTAGCAAGTTTGTTCACTGCCAGCCCTTTTTCTAGACAAAGTTCATCAATTCTACTTATGACAGCTTCTTTTACACTCATGATATCCCTCCATATAAATATTTATGGTATTATTATACTATAAATTCGCAAAAACGTATACGCTAAAACGTAAATAAATTATAAAATACCATAATAACTTATAAATAATGCATAAATGCAAGAAATAATGTTTAGTTGATGTATATTTATGCTTTTAAAGAATACATATTTAAACAATTTGTAAAGTATTTTTTCATTGCATTTATGTAAGTTTAATGTTAAACTGAGATTTGCAATACTAAAGAAAGAGATGTGATATTGATGATTTCAAATACAGACAAGCTTTTTATGAAAAGAGAAAAATTATATGAGCTTGATTACATGCGGTTTATTGCATGTTTTGCTGTTATGATAGTTCATATTACTGCTACAGGTGTTACGGATTATATACATGGTAGTTTTCCTCACATGTTGATGTTACTATTAAATAGAAGTTTAAAATTCACTACTCCAGTTTTTATATTCCTAAGTGGTGTGACAAGCTTTTATGGATACAGGAATGGCAATAGAGAATTTAAATATTTTGATTTTTTAAAGAAAAGATTATCTAAACTTCTTGTAGCATATGTAGTATGGTGTGTAATTTATTATATGGCATATATAAGATTTGGATATTATGGTTTTGATATAAAGTTTTTTACCAAGAGTATGTTTCAAGGTACTATGTCTTATCATCTTTATTTTGTAATAATCATTACGCAACTTTATATATTAGGTCCAGTATTTTATAACTTAATAAAAAATTCTAAAAATAGGGTTATGGTATTAGTTATATCAGCTATAATTACTGCTTTGTGTGTTGAATATATAAGATTTGAGTTATCAGATAGAATATTTTTAAAATATATGTTCTTTTATATGTTAGGAATTTTTGTAACTCTTGAATATGATAAGTTTACTATGTGGTTAAAAAAGAATAGTATTTTAGTAATAGTTGGATATATTATTATTGCTTTAGCTTATTCAATAGTATCTTATTATGATTTGATAATATATACTATTGTGTGGTTTTTATTCTCTACAGTATCAGTGTTTTTCGTTTATTATATTGGTTTAATTTTAAAGGATTGGCTAAAAAATATTTACAGTTTTATTAAATTGTTTGGTCAAAGTTCTTACTATATTTATCTGATGCATCCACTAATATTAACTATAATGACAATTTACACTACAAATAAGGGGATTCTATCTGTTACAACTAGAATATTAATATACTTTGCAACAGTAATTCCAGTGACAGTTGCTATGAGTCTTATTTATGTAGCCATAAAGAATAAGCTGAAAAAAAGAAAGAAAGTACCAGTTACTTCTCATTAAAATATTATTATATTCTTAAGAAAGAATCGAAGAATCTCTCGTAACTAATTACAAGAGATTCTTTATTAAATTTAGGATAACCTAAATTTATTTATTAACTTTGAATTGCTTTTTCATATTCTCTCATTGCTAAAATAGTTTGTTCAAACAAATAATTCAAGTCCCATCCTAGCATTTCAGCGCCATCTTTAATTGTTTCTCTAGAGCAACCAGCAGCAAAGCTAGTACTTTTAAATTTTTTCTTTAAAGATTTAACTTCAAAATCAGAAGCGCTTTTCGAAGGTCTCATTAATACTGCAGCTCCAATAAGTCCTGTAAGTTCATCTACTGCAAATAGTACCTTTTCCATAGTATGTTCTGGTTTTATATCAGCCTTAGTTAGGCCATATCCATGACTTGCTATTGCTCTAATTAATTTTTCGTCAATGTTTTTTTCTTTTAAAATTTCTTGAACTTTTACACAATGCTCTTCGGGATACATTTCAAAATCTAAATCATGAAGTAAACCTACAATTCCCCAGAAATCTGCTTCTTCTTCATAGCCAAGTTTCTTTGCAAAATATTCCATTACAAATCCAACTGTTTCACCATGTTGTAAGTGGAATTCATCTTTGTTATACTCTTTTAATAAATTTAATGCTTCGTCTTTTGTAATATTACTCATTTTATTATCCTTTCTGTTAGAAATTTTATAAATTATATAAATAGATTTATAACTTTATATTTTGTATTGAATAAAAATAATCAAATTCTAATGTTATATTAGTATAATTCTATCTTATTTTCATAAATTTGTCTACAAATAGTTATATTAATATGAGTTCAAATACAGGTAAATCAAGTAAAATTACAAATAATATATAGTGAGTTATGTTTAAACATAAAAATTATTCATAAAAAATACCATTGATTTATTGTTAAAAATATGCTATTCTTAAATCAAAAAGGGATAATATGAGAAATGTTGGAAGAGTACAATCAATAGATAGAGCTATTTCTGTTTTAAAGTGCTTTTCAGAAAGTAGAAGTGAACTAAAATTGTCAGAAATTTCTGAAATGTTAGGTCTAAATAAAAGTACAGTCCATGGTATAATAAATACATTAAAATATAACGGTTTAATTGACCAGGATAATAACACTCAAAAATATAGATTAGGACTTTACTTAATAGAACTAGGTGATTTAGTTATCAATTCGATGGATGTGAGAAATATTGCATATCCAATAATTGATAAAATAAGTCAAAAACTTGATGAAACTGTTCATATTGGAATACTAGATGGGACAGAGGTTGTGTATGTATTTAAGAAGGAAAGCACCAGATCAATAAAAACATCAACTAAAATTGGATTTAGAATTCCTGCTTATTATACTGCTGACGGTAAAGCAATGCTTGCTAATTTAGATGAAGATAAGCTTTTGAAAATAATACCTGAAAAAATAAAAGCAGTAACTCCATATACTATAACTGATAGGGACAAGCTTATGCAGGATTTAAGAAAAATTAAAGAAAATGGGTTTGCTATTGACAATCAAGAAAATGTTGTTGGGTTATTTTGTGTAGCTGCACCAATTTATGATTACAGTGGTAAAGCCAAATATGGATTAAGTGTTACCGGACCCGCAATTAGATTTAATAATGAAAAAATAAATGAAGCTATAACAGTTATTAGTGAGGCAGCAAAGGAAATTTCTAAAGAAATAGGATATAGAGGATATCATTAGCATATCCTTTTTATAAGGCTATATATCAGAACGCCATTCGGCAATGCTGAATGAAAAATTATTTTATATATTTAATATAAATAAAAGCAATTTTGTTTAAAATAAGATATATGTTTTAAAATTTAAAGTAATTTATACAAAATACTTTGTTAAAATTTAGCTAAATTTTAATGCATAGTCATTATTTCCAATAAAAATATGTTGACTATATAAATACAATTTGCTAATATTGTAAACGCCGGTATATACAGCAAACGCTGTTTTATATAAATTAAAAATGCTTATGGAGGAATAAAATGAAAAAAATTATATTATTAACATTGATCTTAACAATGTCCCTATTTTTATTTGTAGGATGTGCACAAGATCAAGAACCACCTACAGAGGATCCAGTTGTGGAAAATCCAGATACAGAAGAACCTTCTGATGAAACAGATACAGAAGAACCAGTTGATGAACCAGATAATGAAAATTCTGTAAAAACTGGATTAGCAGTTATAACGTCAGTTGAAAAATCTAAAGATGCTGCAGAAGAAGACGGAGTAGGTCAGTCAGATTCAGTAGTTGTTGCAGTTACAGTAGACCAAGAAGGTAAAATAGTAAAAGCTGCTATAGATACAGCACAAACCAAAATAAATTTTTCTAATGAAGGAATAATTACTTCTGATGTAAGTGAAGATTACAAATCAAAACAAGAATTAGGACCTGAATATGGAATGAAACGTGCTTCTTCACTAGGAAGAGAGTGGAATGAACAAGCTAACGCTCTTGCAGAATATGTAGTTGGAAAGACATTAGAAGAAGTAAAGGGAATAACAGTTGATGAATCTGGAGTACCAACTGAAGTAGACTTGACATCATCTGTTACAATTAAAGTAAGCTCATATATTGAAGCTATTGAAAAAGCTATGAATAATGCTCAATATTTAGGAGCAGAAGCAGAAGATAAATTAGGACTAGGAATAGAAACTACAATAGCAAAGTCTAAAGATGCTGGAGAAGAAGATGGTTTAGCACAAGCTTATTCAAATTATACAGCTACTACTTTTGATGCAGATGGTGTAATTACAAGTAGTATTATAGATGCTTCTCAGGCAAATGTAAACTTTGATGCAGAAGGAAAAATAACTTCTGATTTAACAGCTCCTGTATTGACTAAAAATGAATTAGGTGAAGATTATGGGATGAAAGGTGTATCAGATATAGGTAAAGAGTGGAACGAGCAAGCTGATGCATTTTCAAAATATGTAGTTGGAAAAACTATTGAAGAAGTTACAGGTTTATCAGTTGATGAATCTGGGCATGCTACTGAAGAAGATTTAACAAGTTCTGTTACTGTAGGAATCGGTTCATTCCAGTATATAATTGAAGAGGCTGAAGCAACATCTAAATAGTAACTTGAGAGGTAGTTATCTACCTCTTTTTTTCAAGAAGGTGATATTTTGATTAAAAAAGTAGTATCGACAATATTTTTAGTTATCCTTATCAGCAGTCTTACATCTTGTAAGAGTGACGGAAAAACGCAAACTCGCTATGAGGCTGAGTTTTTATTGCTTTTTGACACAGCTACAAGGATTGTTGGATATGCCGATAGTGAGGAAGAATTTACTGAATATGCACAGAATGTTTATGATAACTTAAAAGAGTATCATGAGCTTTATGACATTTATAATGATTATGAAGGTATTAACAATATTAAGACAATAAATGACAATGCAGGTATAGCTCCAGTTAAAGTTGATGAAAAAATTATAGATTTACTCAAATTTGCAATAGAAGAGTATAAAGTTACAGATGGTAAAACAAATATTGCTTTTGGGTCTGTTTTAAAAATTTGGCATGAATATCGAAACAATGGAGTTGAAGATCCTAAAAATGCAAAACTACCTTCTATTGATGAACTTAAAATAGCTAATGAACATACGAATATTGAGGACATTATCATTAATGAAGATGAGTCGACAGTTTTTCTAAAAGATTCAGAAATGAGTTTGGATGTTGGTGCTATTGCTAAAGGATATGCTGCTGGTGAAGTAAGTAAAATAGTAAAAGAAGCGGGACTTACATCAGGACTTTTATCTGTCGGAGGAAATGTAATTGCCATAAGCAATAACATAAGTACAGGTGAAGATTGGAATGTTGGAGTACAAAATCCTGATATTAATAGTCAAGAATCAATATTGAAAATAGTAACACTTAAAGATAAATCTCTTGTTACAAGTGGAAATTATGAAAGATATTATACCGTTGATGGTAAAAAATATAATCATATTATTAATTCTGAAACTCTATTTCCTTCAGAGTATTTCGCTTCTGTATCTATAATTTGTGATGACTCAGGAAAAGCTGATTCACTTTCTACTGCTATTTTTAGTATGCCGTATGAAGAAGGTATAGAAATTATTAATAATATTTCAAATACTGAAGCCATGTGGGTTTTTAGTGATAAAACAATTAAATACAGTGAAAACTTTGAACTTTTAATAAAAGAATGAACATTATCTAAAAATAGAGAGTGTTCATTTTTTATTTATAATGAACTATTAATGATTTGTTGACACTATGTAATAATTATAATAAAATGTATAAGTAATCCGCATAAGTTGTTCATATAAAAAAGAGCCCAAGGTGTTATACTTTGGGATTTTTTGACGGAGGTGTACATGAAAAATAAAAACAAATCAAATGCAGGAATAATTTTGTCATATTCAAGGGGACTAAAAAGATTTTTATTTATTTCTGCAATTGCAACGATTCTAAGGGTTCTAACTAGTTTTGCAACTCCTCAAGTTATTAGATTTACAGTTGACTCTGTAATAGGTGAAATTCCTATGAATTATGCAGTACCGATAATGAATATAATTGAAGCTGTTGGTGGTAGAGAAGGCTTAAGATTAAATTTATGGCTATGTACTGTTGTAGTTATACTTTTAGCATTAAGTACTTCTATTTGTGATTATATAGGTAGAACGTTCATTGCGAAGGGTTCTGAAGGAATTATAAAAAACATAAGAAATAGTTTGTATGAACATATTCAAAAATTACCATATAGTTGGCATATTAAGAATCAAACAGGAGATATAATACAACGAGCTACATCTGATGTAGAAATTTTGAGAAATTTTCTTTCTACTCAGTTGTCGGAAATGTTTAGAACTGTAATGTTAATTTTAGTTTCATTATTACTAATGTTTTCAATGAATTTTAAACTAACTTTAGTTGTTTTAATATTCATACCTATTATAATAATTTATTCATCTATTTTTTATGGTATTTTATCTAAGAAGTTTTTAGTTGCTGATGAGGCTGAAGGTGAATTGTTTACATCTGCTCAGGAAAATTTAACTGGTGTTAGGGTAGTCAGAGCTTTTGGTCGAGAAAGTTATGAAATAGAAAAATTTTCTGAGAAAAATAATAAATTTTCTGATTTGTGGGTTAAATTAGGTTACCAATTGGGATATTACTGGGGTTTAGGAGATTTTGTAACAGGATTACAAATTATGACTGTTATAAGTTTAGGTGTAATTCAAGCTGTAAATGGTGTCATAACATTAGGAGAATTTCTTGTTTTTGTAACGTATAATCAGATGCTTGCGTGGCCAGTAAGAAGTTTTGGGCGAATATTAGGCGAATTAAGCAAAACTAGGGTTTCAGTAGGCAGAATTTGCGAAATATTAAAAGAACCTGCAGAAGAGGATGAAGCTGATAATATTACTCCTGATTTGAATGGTGATATTGAGTTTAACAATGTAACTTATTATTACGAAGGTAACAATCCTGTTGTAAATGATGTAAGTTTTAAAATTAAAGCTAATACAACCTTTGCTATACTTGGAGGTACAGGTTCTGGCAAAACAACTCTTATGCACTTGTTAAACCGTTTATATGATTTAACAGAAAATAATGGCTCAATAACAATAGGTGGAATTGATATTAGGGATATAAAAAGAGATTATTTAAGAAAAAATATTGGAATGGTACTTCAAGAACCATTTTTATTTTCAAGAACTATTAAAGAAAATATAAAAATAGTAAAACCTAATGCAACTGACGAAGAAATAGAAGAGGCTTCTTCAACAGCACAGGTACATAAATCAATAGAAAATTTTTCTAAGGGATATGATACAATAGTTGGTGAAAGAGGAGTAACTTTGTCTGGAGGTCAAAAGCAACGAGTTGCTATGGCTAGGATGTTACTTCAAAATACTCCAATTATGGTTTTTGATGATTCTTTGTCTGCTGTTGATGCAGAAACAGATGCTAATATTCGTATCGCATTAAAAAAGAGAAAAAATAAATCTACGGTTATTTTAATTTCACATCGTATTACAACATTAATGGAAGCTGATATTATTCTTGTTCTAGATAAAGGTAAAGTATCAGATATAGGAACTCATGAAGAGTTAATAAAACGTGATGGTATTTATAAAAATATATATAATGTTCAAATGAATATATATGATGATAATGATTAGTGGAAAGAAGGTGATTTAATGACATATTATGAAGAAGATAATTATAAATATAAATCATTTAATACAAAGGTATGGATGAAGCTAATTCCATTTTTTAAACCTTATACAAGAATGATGATTGGAATTATAATATTCATGCTTCTTTCGGCATTTATAGACATTTTAATGCCTCTGTTTCAAAAGTATGCTGTAGATAATTTTATTGTACCTAGTAAAACTGAAGGACTAATAAGCTTTATTATCTTGTATGGTGCTACTCTTATTATGCAAGTTATTAATATAGTTATTTTTGCTCGCCTTGCTATTAAGATAGAAATGCGTTTAGGTTATGATTTAAGAGAAACAGTATTTACACATTTACAAAAGCTTTCTTTATCTTATTACAATACTACACCAGTAGGATATATAATGGCTAGAGTATTGAGTGATACTAATAAAATAGGAACTATGATAGCTTGGGGATTAGTTGATGTATTCTGGGCTATAGCTTATGTTATTGGAGTATTTATAGCTATGTTTTTTTTAAACTACAAGTTGGCTTTGTTAGTTATTATTGTAGTACCAGTAATGGCTTTAATTACTATGTATTTTCAAAAAAGGATACTTGAAACAAATAGAGAATTAAGAAAAATTAATTCTAAAATGACTGGTGAGTTTAATGAAGGAATAACAGGAGCTCGAACAACTAAAACTCTAGTTATTGAAGATAATAATTATAGTAAGTTTAGAAAAGTAACAGAGTCTATGAATATGAAGTCTATGAGAATGGCAAAATTAAATGCTATTTTTATACCGATTATAGTATTTTTTGGCTCTGCTGCTACTGCTATTGTGCTGGCAAGAGGCGGACATCTTACTATAAATGGGTTGATACAGTTAGGAACTCTTTCTGCTTTCCTTTCTTATGCAATAAATATTTTTGAACCAATACAACAATTAGCAAGAATCTTCGCAGAAGTAGTTTCATTACAGGCAAATATTGAGAGAGTTACTGAACTTATGGAAAAAGACCCTTTGATAAAAGATAGAGATGATGTTGTTGAAAGATATGGGGACAATATAAATCCTAAAAAAGAAAATTGGGAATCAATAAAAGGCGATATAGAATTTAAAGATGTAACCTTTAAATATCCAGATGGGGACGAAGAGGTTCTTAAGAATTTTAATTTAATAATACCAGCTGGAACTAATGTTGCCATAGTAGGAGAGACAGGTGCTGGAAAAAGTACTTTAGTAAATTTAGCATGTAGGTTTTTTGAACCTACAGAAGGTCAAATATTAATTGATGGTAAAGATTATAGAGAAAGGTCACAGCTTTGGCTTCATTCAAATATAGGATATGTATTGCAAAATCCTCATTTGTTCTCAGGGACAATTAAAGAAAATATAAGATATGGTAGATTAGATGCTACTGATGAAGAAATCGAAAAAGCTTCTAAAATAGTTTCAGTAGATACAGTTATTGAAAAACTTGAAGAAGGATATAATAGTCAAGTAGGTGAAGGAGGAGACAGATTATCTACAGGAGAAAAGCAATTGATATCTATTGCTAGAGCTATATTAGCAGATCCTAGAATTTTTGTATTAGATGAAGCAACTTCCTCCATAGATACAAATACTGAAAGGTTAATACAAAAAGGCATAGATTATTTATTGAAAGGTCGTACTTCATTTATAATTGCTCATAGACTTTCTACAATAAAAAAAGCTGATTTAATTTTAGTAGTAAAAGATGGGAAAATTGCTGAGAGAGGGAAACACAAAGATTTAATTGACAAAAAAGGATATTACTATAATCTATATACTAAACAAATAGAAGAAGAGAAAACTTTGGAAGTTTTAAAGTAAATATTTTACATTGACACTAAGATTGATATATGATATTATTCATTATGCTGTGCTACATGGGGAGGTAGCGGTGCCCTGTACTTGCAATCCGCTGTAGCAAGGTGGAATTCCCTTTTAGAGGCTTAGTTTGTGAGGTCTGACTTTAGTAAGTGACGTTGAGAACTTGGTCTTGCGCAACAAAATCCTATGAATCCTGTCAGGTCCGGAAGGAAGCAGCAGTAAGTAGACCCTTTTGTGTGTCGCAAGGTTGCTGGGTTTGAGTTAACTGTTGGAGTAACGCTTGTGAATTAATGTCGAAAAAGGGTGCACAGCTTTAATAATTAAGAATGCAGTAATGCAGAATTTAATAAAAGATAATACTATGGATATGGAAACATATTCTTTTTTTTATCGATTTTTTAAATACACATATATTTTTTAATTTTGTCACCTATTAAAAACATTAAACTGTATCTTTTATAGAGTACAGAATATTGTATAATTAAAATACAATAATAATGTAAGTAGGTGAAAAAATGAGTGATAAAATGATAAAAAGTATGGTTTATACTTCATTATTAGCTGCATTAGTGTGTGTAGCAACATTTACAATAAAAGTTCCTTCAGTTGTAACAAATGGATATACACATTTAGGTGATGGTTTTATTTTTATAGCAGTAATTTTGCTTGGTGGAAAGAATGGTGCGTGGGCTGGCAGTATAGGTGCTGCATTAGCAGATATATTAGGTGGATATAGTCATTACGCTATACCGACATTCATTATTAAAGGTATTATGGCCTTACTCATGGGTTATATAATTAAGAAAATGCCACAAAATAATAAATTAAGCTGGATACTTGGTGCAATTGTAGGAAGCGTATGGCAGGTAGTAGCTTATTATGTTGTAGGATCAATAATGGTTGGAAGTTTTATATCTACTCTTATGGATATACCAGGAAATACTATTCAATCGTTGGCTGGAATTATAGTATCTGTAATATTTGTAGTAGCATTTAGAAATACATCAATTGGTAAAAATATAATAAAATAGTAGGGGGCGCATTTTATGCGCCCCGCGGTATGCATGCAATGCATACCCTACAGTGAAATAGTGCGAAACATAATTGTCCTGCGGTATGGATGAAATGCATACCTACAGTTAGATTATGAATTTTTGATAAATTTAGTGTTGCATTTTTTGCATGTTATAGCTATTTTACCTTTACCTCTTGGAACACGTAGACTTTGTTTGCAATTAGGACATTTAAAATATTTATAATTTCTGATATTTTTAATTTCACTAAACTTAACTTTAAGCCAAGCACCTATTGGATTCCAAAACTTTAAGAATTTAATATTCTCACTTTGTCTTATAGAAGTGTTTCTAGATAACATTCGGAAAGCACAAGCTCCAAATATTATATATGATAATAAGGTCAATATAATAATATCTAAAGCATCACCTATAAAGGTAAAAATAATTCCTAAAATAAGTAATGCTAAAGTCAATTGATCAGTTCCATATCTTCCTAACATAAAATTTCTAAAAGGGTTCATTTAAATCCCTCCTTTCTAAGACAAGTTAAATGACTATTGAATTACTTCTGGGTTAATAAATTCAGGTGGATATAAAATGCCTGTTAAATCCACGTTTTTAACATAATTATTTAAAGGTTCATTATCAACAGTTATTAAAATTCCATCGATATTTGGAATTGTAGTAAATGTATAAATTAATGATTCAATCATCATCATTCTTAAATCATCTTTATTTTCATAGGCTTTTTTAAAAGCTTCATTAAAATCTAATTTTAAATAATTTCCTTCAGCAGATACTCCTTTCAATATAATGCTTTCAGGAATTGGATTTCTTCCAAAGTTTAGTTCTAAATCAAAATATAAATCATATAATTTTTGAGCAATTATTTCAGTGGAATCATTATTGGTAATTCCAGTTAAATTTGTATCTACATTATAATCAAACAAGAAATATCTATCATCAATTTTATAAGCTAAATAAATATAATAATCTTCAATATTTGGTATAGGTTTTTTTGTATCAACATTGTTAAAATATGTATCAACAATTTTTCTATCAACAGTAAATTTCACACTATATATAGGCCAATATCTATCAACGGCAAAAATTGATTTAACAAATGATTGATGCGACTTTTGTCCATAATTACTATTGTTGTATTCTTCATAACTACTTGGCAGATCAATTACTACATTACCGTTATTATAGGTTGTATTTACAACGTCACCTATTAATGTTTTCATGTTATTACTTAGTGGTCCATTTTGAAGTTGTTCAATTGCCATTCTAGTAATTGATTTATCTTCTACAACAAATCTTGTTACAGGTATCAATGTATCGATATTCTCTGTAGCAAAGTATAAAGTTAAACCTTTCGTACCAGCTGGAGCAGAATTCAATGCTGAATAATAAGCTCCATTCGTATCATATGTTACATTAATTGTTACTTTAGAATTTTCAGGATTACTTATCAGATTTGATTGAAGTACTATTTTGTATGTACCATCATCAAGTTTTAACTTTTTTTGGCTTACATCTAATGTGGTTATCATTGGATTATCTTCGTTTATAGAAATATTCATATCAGATGAAGGTGATAAAAGTTCTAAATCAGTAATATTGCTACTAATTAATGTGTCTTGCTGATATATATTTGCTGTAAATACACTATTTGAAACACTTTTAGTTACTTCATCCTTTTTTGCAATATGCTTAACTATTATTGATTCAGGATTTGTGAAATCAGTTGAATCAACTTCTAATTTTAATGTGCTTGTTTCAGTTGGAGTTTCGATTTCTATAGTATCCTTGTAATTTATAGGTGATAAATTAAATAAATATGTAGTTGATAACAGACCTATTAAACAGATTATTATAATATTGTTAATTATCCTCATATATATACCTCGTTTATATCTTATACCTACATTATATAACAAAGCTTAAAAAAAACAATAAAAATAGATAAATTTTGTTAATTAATCTCATTCTTATATCAATGACAACTTTATTACAAATTACATATAATAAATAAAAGTATATGAGGTGGTAATGTGTATAGAGGAAAGACGAACCCTAAATCTTTTTTAATAATGGAAGACATGATGGAAATTTTATATATATTGAATAGGATGAGGAATAATTCGTATGATTATGACTATGTTAAAAATGTTAATAAAATATCAGAGATGGACAGATTGGAAGACTTTATAAAATTATTATTTAGTAATAAAGATAACAAAACAAAAGAAAGTGCAAAGAAATTCTTGAGTCTTATTCAAGATATAGATTCAGTAAAATATGGTATAAATAACTTACATCATAATGAATATAAAGAAAGAGATGAGTTATATTTAAAACCGAAATTTAAGGGAAATTTGTATGCTGAGGATGATGATGGTTTATTTAATAAATTAATATTTTTTTTAAAATCTTTAAATGATGAAGAATGAAGTAACACTTAAGGAAGGTGCTGAATAATATATAGAAAAATTAATTATTTAGGAGGTCTTTAAATGTTTAACAATATATTAGGAGACAACGGAGATAACTTATTATTCTTTTTCTTATTATTAGTTGTTTTATTTACATGTTGTGGTGGAGATGACGGTTTAGTTGGAGGTATTGGTGGATTTGGAGATGGTGACAGCCTGTTATTCTTCTTCTTGTTATTAATAGTATTGTTCCTATGCTGCGACAACGATGATATTAGGGATAGACGTGGTTGCTAATTTTTAAGAAATTGAAGTACATTAGTGAAAAGTTTCTTGGGAGTCCAAGAAACTTTTTGCATATTTATTGAAATTTTTAATATATTGAAGGTTATTTTATTTATTAAAAATAAAATGCGAAACAAATCATTATAATTGTATACAAAACGCATACGCATGTAGCTGATGTAAGTCTTGGAAAATGCATATTTACTAATTGTTTTACAAAAATTAATATTATTGCATAATTATTTGAAACTGATAATGGCTAAAAATTAACAAAAAAATAGTTGTTGACAAAAACAAATCCCTGTATTAATATAAGTTTTAAATTTATAAAAAACAGCAAGGTGGTGTTACACAAATGAAGAAAAAATCTTTTTTATCATTACTAGCAGTTATATTAATAATAGGATTATTAGCAGGCTGTAGTGGTGGCGAAGCAAAAAATGAAAACACAGATGAAAATGGCTCTGCGACAGAAGTTAAGATAGGTATAAATTTTGAATTAACTGGTGAAGTTGCATCATATGGAGTATCTAATGTTGATGGTATAATGATGGCATTTGACGAAATTAATGCTAATGGTGGAATTAATGGTATGCAGATTGTTCCTGTAGAAGTAGACAACAAGTCAGATTCTGCAGAAGCGACGTCATTAGCAACAAGACTTATGACTCAAGAAGGAGTTGTTGCTTGTCTTGGTCCTGCAACATCAGGTGATTTCATGGCTACTATACCAGTAGCTATGCAAAATGAAATTCCAGTAATATCTGCTTCTGCAACTGCAGATAAAGGTGTAACTGTGGATAATGGTGGAAATGTAAATGACTATGTATTTCGTTTATGTTTCAATGATTCATTCCAAGGGGTTACAATGGCTAATTTTGCTTTAAATAACCTTGATGCTAAGAAAGCAGTAATAATTCAGGATAATTCAAGTGATTATGGAAAAGGACTAGCAGAAAATTTTGTTGAAACTTTCAAAGGCTCTGGAGGAACAATAGTTGCTCAAGAAGGTTATGTAGCAAAAGATAAAGATTTTAAGGCTATTTTAACTAGTATAAAAGGCGAGGATTTTGACGTAATTTTTATACCTGGATATTATCAAGAAGCTGGTCTTATTATAAAACAAGCTCGTGATTTAGGAATTGATGCTCCTATACTTGGAGCAGATGGTTTTGATTCACCAGTTCTTTTAGAACTAGCTGGAGCTGAAGCTTTAACTGATGTATATTTCTCTAACCATTATTCATCTATAGACGAAGATCCATTAGTTCAGGAATTTATAACTACATTCAAAGAAAAAAATGGTGTTGAACCTAATGCCTTTAATGCTCTTGGCTATGACTTAGGATACTTTATTGCTGATGCAATTGAGCGTGCCGATTCAACAGATCCAGTAGCTATTAAAGATGCCTTAGCTTCGACGAAAGGATTTGTTGGTGTAACTGGTAGTTTCGATATGGGACAAGATCATAATCCAATAAAGTCTGCAGTTGTTATTAAATTAGACAATGGTGTTCAATCATCAAGTGTTAAAGTAGATCCAAAATAAAGTTTTTGAATTTAATTTAATAGGAACTTATTAATTAAGTTAGTGTGCTTGTTACACTAACTTAATTCTTTAATTTATTGTATCGTAAGGAGGTGCTACTTTGGATCAATTATTACAACAAATGATTAACGGAATTTCTTTAGGAAGTATTTATGCTTTGATTGCTTTAGGATACACAATGGTTTATGGAATTATAAAACTTATTAATTTTGCCCATGGAGATGTATATATGATTGGTGCTTATATTGGGTTTGCAGTTACAACTTATGCAAATTTAGGGTTTATACCTGCTCTTATTATTTCTATGGTTGCATGTGCCATACTTGGAATGCTTGTTGAAAAAATAGCATATAAGCCATTAAGAAATTCATCAAGAATAGCAGTTTTAATTACTGCAATTGGAATGTCTTTACTTATAGAATATACTATGATGTTTTTTGTAGGTGCAGAAGTAAGGTCTTATCCAAAACTATTATCAGAGGAAATATTTAATTTTGGAAGTATTGTTATAAGCATGCAACAGATTTATATTATTATAACTGCAATTGTATTGATGATAATACTACAGTTTATTGTTAAGAAAACAAAAGTTGGAAAGTCAATGAGAGCTGTTTCAGCCGATAAAGATGCAGCTCAATTAATGGGAATCAATGTAAATAGTACAATATCATTTACTTTTGCTATTGGTTCTGCTTTAGCAGGCGCAGGAGGAGTACTAGTTGGTATTTATTATAATTCAATAGATCCATTAATGGGAATGATGCCAGGGTTAAAGGCTTTTATAGCGGCAGTATTTGGGGGTATAGGAAGTATACCAGGTGCTATGATAGGTGGATTATCTATAGGTGTTATGGAAACTTTGGTTTCTGGATATGGTAATTCAATGTATAGGGACGCTGCAGTATTTGCATTTTTAATTTTAATACTTATCTTAAAACCGTCAGGACTTTTAGGTAAGAATACGAAAGAGAAGGTGTAATATGAAAGTATTTAATAAAAAGAATATAATAATTTTTGTTTTGATTTTATTGTTTTATGCAGCTGTCCAAGCTCTTATTTCTACAGGAATCATAAATAGTTTTTATGAAATTACATTAGCTACCATTTGTATTAATATAATATTAGCAGTAAGTTTAAATTTAGTTACAGGTTTTACTGGACAATTTTCTTTAGGCCATGCTGGTTTTATGTCAATAGGTGCCTATGTTGGTGCAATTATTAATATGAATATGAATTCAACTTCTGGATTCCTTATTGGTATTTTTGCTGGTGCTGTTGCAGCTGCAATTGTAGGGGTAGTAATAGGTATTCCAACTTTAAGACTTAAAGGTGATTATTTAGCTATTGCCACATTAGGTATGGCAGAGATTATCCGTGTAATATTTTTAAATATGGAGATTACAAATGGAGCAGCTGGTTTAAATGGAATACCAAGATATACAAATTGGCTATGGTTATTCATTTTTACTACTGGAACTATTATATTAATAAATAACTTTATAAAATCTTCACAAGGACGAGCTTGTATTTCAATACGTGAAGATGAAATTGCAGCTGAATCAATGGGAATAAATACAACAAAATATAAAGTTATGGCATTTGCATTAGGTGCATTATTTGCAGGAATTGCTGGCGCTTTATATTCATCCTATTTTTACTTTATAAAACCAACTTTATTTAGCTTTCAAAAATCAATAGATATTTTAGTAATAGTTGTATTAGGAGGAATGGGAAGTATTACAGGATCTGTAATTGCAGCAATAGGTCTTGCTATAATAACAACAGCTTTACAAAAATATGCAGAATTAAGAATGATAATATATGCTATTCTGTTAGTAGCTATAATGATATTTAGACCGCAAGGTTTAATGGGAACTAAAGAAGTTAGTGATTTATTTAAATTTAAGAAAAAAGGTGAGAAAATTGAATAAAGGAGGAGCCCATAATGTCGTTGCTTTCAGTTGATAAATTAACAAAGTCCTTTGGGGGACTTACAGCAGTATCTAATGTAAGTATGTATATTGAAAAAGGAGAACTTATAGGACTTATAGGCCCAAATGGAGCAGGAAAAACAACTTTATTTAATCTGCTTACTGGAGTATATGAGCCTACAAAAGGTAGTATAAAGTTAAATATAAATGGAAATGAAAAGGAAATTGGAGGGCTCAAACCATATAATGTAACTAAATCTGGGGTGAGTCGTACATTTCAAAATATTAGACTTTTTAAAGATTTATCTGTTTTAGATAATATTAGAATTGCAATGCATCAAAAAATTGATTATAATATGCCATCTGCCCTTTTTCGATTTAATAAATTCTACAAAGAAGAAGAAAGACTAGTCTGTGAAGCTGAAAAATTAATGGATATATTTAAATTAACCCATAAGAAGAATGAGTTAGCTAAAAATCTTCCATATGGAGAACAAAGACATCTAGAAATTGTAAGGGCTATGGCTACAAAACCAGCATTGTTACTTTTGGATGAACCTGCTGCTGGTATGAATCCTAAAGAAACAGAAAATCTTACAAATACTATTGCAAAGATAAGAAAAGAATTTGGACTATCTATTCTTTTAATTGAACACGATATGTCTTTAGTTATGAAAATTTGTGAACGTATTTATGTTTTGGACTACGGCATGATGATTGCTTCTGGAGTTCCTTCAGAAGTTAGAAAAAATAAAAAGGTTATTGAAGCCTACTTAGGAGGGGATTTGTAAATGCTTGAGATAAAGAACCTTAATGTGCATTATGGAGTTATCCATGCTTTAAAGGACGTTTCTTTAACTGTAAATGAAGGCGAAATTGTTACTTTAATTGGAGCAAATGGAGCAGGAAAAACAACTACTCTACGTACAATCTCTGGATTAAATAAGGCTACAAGTGGCGAGATTATACTAGAGGGAAAAGATATAACTAATCTTTCAGCTCCTCAGAGGGTTCGAATGAATGTTTCGCAAGTTCCAGAAGGTAGAAGAATATTTCCAGATATGAGTGTGTTAGAAAACTTAGAAATGGGTGCATTTCTAAGAAAAGATAAAGTTATAATAAAAAGGGACATAGAACACGTATATGAACTTTTTCCAATACTAGGTAAAAGGAAAAAACAATTAGCTGGTACCTTGTCTGGTGGAGAACAGCAAATGCTAGCTATGGGTCGTGCACTTATGTCTAAACCTAAAATTTTATTACTAGACGAACCTTCAATGGGGCTTGCACCGCTACTTGTAAGGGAAATCTTTGAAATAATAAAGAATATAAATAGTGAAGGCGTTACAATATTACTAGTCGAGCAAAATGCTAGGATGGCATTATCAATTGCACATAGAGCTTATGTAATTGAAACTGGGTCAATTGCTATGACTGGTACTGGTGAGGAATTAATTAATAGTGATGAAATCCAAAAATCATATTTAGGAGGAGAATAGTTATGTATGTTAAAAATAGGATGACTGTAAATCCGTATACGATTGCTTATGATGCACCAATTAATGATGCAGTAGAGATATTTAGAGATAATAATCTTAAGAGACTTCCTGTCACTGATAATGAAAAAGTTATTGGTATATTAACTCAAGGTGATATACAAAAAGTGTCTCCAACAAAGGCAACATCTTTAAGTATATTTGAAATTAATTATCTTTTATCAAAAGTTACAGTAAAAGATGCAATGAGCAAAAACCCTATTACTATTTCTCCAGATAGCTTATTAGAAGAAGCAGCAGTAATTATGAGAAAAAATAGAATAGGTACATTACCAGTAGTTGAAAATAATAAAATAATTGGAATAATCACAGAGAGTGATATTTTCGATGCTTTTATAGATTTATTAGGATTCAAAGAGAATGGAAGCAGAATAACAGTTGAATCTAAAGATGTACCAGGTGCTCTTGCAGACATGGCAGATATTTTTAAATCTTTTGATGCTAACATAACTCATATTGTAGCTTATCATGGTGATAACGGTAAAAGTGATGTAGTTATTAGAACAAATACACTAAATACAAATGAAATTGAAAAAAGACTATTAGAACATGGATATAGAATAGAACATGTTTTAAAAAATGATAAAAAATAAAATTAAGATAAAGCGAAGATTCAATTATGAGTATGAGAATCTTTGCTTTATTTATAGATTATGTTATATGCTTAAATATTTTTTGAACCAATTAGTCATTTCTTCTAGTCTTCTAACTCTATGTTTAGGCTTTCCACTTCGACTTAATTCATGGTTTTCACCTTTGAACATGCATAGTCTTGCATCAACTCCATGATATTTAAGAGCGGTAAACATTTGAAGTCCTTCTGCTAGCCAACAACGGTAATCTTCCTCTGAATGAATGAACAATGTAGGTGTAACTACTTGATTTGCATATTTTAGTGGAGAATGCCACCACATTTTTTCAACATTATCCCAAGGTGTTGATAGATTTTGGTCTGAATTAAAATAATATCCAATGTCAGTTGTTCCGAACTTAGAAATCCAATTTGATATACTTCTCTGTGAAACTGCACATTTAAATCTATCAGTGTGACCTATAATCCAGTTTGTCATAAAACCACCATACGAACCGCCAGTAACCCCAATACGTTTAGAGTCAATTTGAGGATATTTCTGTAGTACAAAATCTGTAAATTTCATTATATCATCATAATCAATTGTACCATATTTTCCTCTAATGTCTGCAAATTCATCACCTCTTCCGTCACTTCCCCTTGGATTACAGTAAAATACGAAATACCCTTCGTTTGCCCAATACTGCATTTCGTGATAAAAAACTTCACCAAAGACAGTTTTAGGACCTCCATGAATATCTAGGATACCTGGGTAAGATTTGTTTTCATTATAATTAACAGGCTTTAATACGAAACCTTCAATTTTCATGTCATCATTTATAAATTCAATAGGTTCAGGTTTTATAATATTTTTTGTTTCTAATATTATTTCATTAAATTTTGTTATTTGTTTTTCTGTTTCAGAGTTTAACTTATAGATTTCCTGAAGCTTAGTTCCTCTAAGACCTATAAATAGAATTCCTTCATTACATATATCAAAGCAATCTATGGAGCCGTTATCTGTAGTAAGTTTTTCTATTTCACCATCAAGGGATAGCTTTTTTATGTAAGAACTTTTGGACTCAGTTGAAATAAAGTACAGCGAATTGTTATATACTCTTACATCTGCACCTCCTCCAAACCTGCAGTCAGAACCTACTGAATCACCTAAGCCAAAGTCGTGTCTATAAAGCAAAACTATGTTATTATTATTAATTTTATAGAAATTGCAATTTTGATTTAACCCATATTCATCCATAAGTGATCCACTAAAAATGATATTATTACCAACAAATTCAGCAAATTCTATGTTGTAGCCTTCTTCTTCATCAACTAGACAAGTGGCTTCCTTTGAATATAATTCATAAAGATATAGCTCGTTAGTTTGTTCAGCCTTATTTGTGAAACATTCTGATACAAAAAGTGCCTTTCCATCTTTTATGCTGGTTATACTAATGTTTTCAAATTGTTTTGAAATAGGAACAATATTATTTGCTCCTTTATCATATAAATAAAGCATATTTCTTTTTTTATTAGTAAAACCTTCACCATTTGTCCAAAATGGTATTTCATCTAATATTTCGTAGTCTTTATTATCTTTTATTATTTCAATTGCTTTTGATTTTTCTTCTTCTATTGAATGTAAATTAATACCATAATGGTCATATGTAGCAGTAAACAAAAACATTTCATCAGCTATTTTTTTAATATCTGTAACTTTCATTGGAATACGCATATATTCATTGGCTTCACCACCATGAATATCGATAGTATAATAAACTGTCCATTGTTCTCCCTTTTTAATTTCTTTCTTTAGCTTTTCATCTCTCATTGAGGGGAAAAGAATTGTATTATTATCTAACCAAATAAAGTTTTTTTCTTCATTCAATGATGTAAGTTTTTTATATTCTAAAGTAGCACAATTCAAAATCCAAATGTTTGATAAATACTTATTACTTTCATAATTGGCAGAATGCATAACAAAAGCTCCGTATTTTTTATCTGGAGATAGCTCTAATTCTGATAAAAATTTGTAATCTAAGAAATCCTTCAACTTCAAATTTTCCATTTTCATTCCTCCATTTACTTATTTTATTTTATCTGTTATTATAATTATTATATATATAATAATAACTATATGCAATTAAGTATTTTAAATAACATGGAAAAAGGGAGAAAACAATGTCATTTAAATTAAACCTAGAATTTACTTTGAAAACATTAGAAGAGATAATCAAAATACCAAGTCCTTCAGGATTTTCTAAAGATGTAATGGCTCATATAGAGTCAATTGTTAAGGAATATGGATATAAGTTTGAAAAAAATAATAAAGGAAATGGAATTATAGAAATAAAAGGTGTTGATGATAACTATTGTATTGGAATTCCAGTTCATGTAGATACACTTGGTGCTATGGTAAGATCCATAAATAGTGATGGAACTTTAAAAATTACTACTATAGGAGGAAACTTATTTCCTACTTTAGATGGGGAATATTGTAAAATACATACAAGAATAGGACAAGTTTATACAGGAACAATACTTTCTACTTCACCAGCTGCGCATGTTTATCCTGATTCAAAAAATAAAGAAAGAAATGAAGAAAATATGATGGTTAGACTTGATGAAGTTGTAAGTTCAAAAGCCGATGTGGAAGCACTAAATATTATAACAGGCGATTTTATTTCTATAGAACCTAAATTTAATATAACAAAATCACGCTTTATAAAATCAAGATACTTAGATGATAAGGCAGGTACAGCTTGTGCTCTTAGTTTGATGGAAACATTTAAAAGACTTGAAGAAAAACCAAGATGTAATGTAAAAATTATAATTTCCACTTATGAAGAAGTTGGACATGGCTGTTCCAATATTCCTGAAGACATTGATGAATTAATAGGGATAGATATGGGTTGTATAGGACTTGATTTATCATGTACAGAACAAGATGTGTCCATATGTGCAAAGGATAGTGGAGGTCCATATGATTATGATATTACAACGAGATTAATTAATCTTGCTAAAAAACATAAATTAAAATATGCAGTAGATGTTTATCCAATGTACGGATCTGATGTTACAGCTTCTCTTAGGGCAGGAAACAATATAAGAGGAGGTCTAATAGGCCCAGGAGTTCACGCTTCTCATGGAATGGAAAGAACTCATGTTAAAGGGTTAGAAAATACGATAAAATTAATATATGCTTATTTAACTGAATGATTAAAAAACAAAATTCAACGGATTGAAAGGAAATCAGTGTGGAAAATTTAATATTCTCAATTAATGTTGTTTTGCCCTTATTTCTTATTATGTGTTTAGGAACATTTCTACGAAAAATAAATATTTTTAATGATAGCTTTTTAAAAACTGCAAATAAGTTCGCATTTAAAGTATTATTACCAGCATTATTGTTTAATAATATATACAATAGTGAAATTTCAAAGGCTGTAAACTTGAAATTAATTATATTTGCTATTAGCATAGTGATAATAACAATTGGTGCTTTGTTTATTATTATACCTAAATTTGAAAAAGATAAAAGAAATATTGGAGTAATAATTCAAGGCTTATTTAGAAGTAACATAGTTTTATTTGGAATTCCTCTATGTTCAAATATATTCGGTGAATCTAGTGTTGCTGTGACTTCAACATTAATAGGAATAATAATTCCAATTTACAACTTTACAGCAGTGATAGTTCTTGAAATGTATTCTAAGGATAAATTAGACATTAAAAGAATTACAATAAATATTTTAAAAAATCCTTTAATTATAGGTTCAATGCTTGGAATAATTGCAACATCAATAAATTTAAAATTACCTACTTCAATAGAGAAAACAATATCTGATCTGGCTGTTATGGCAACTCCACTTGCTCTTATGGTTTTAGGGGGAGAAATAGAAATTACGAAAATTGGAGATAATATAAAATATATTATTTCAGTTGTTTTAACGAAACTTATAATAATACCTGTAATAATAATTATTATTTCATTAATTTTTGGGTTTAGAGGTTCAGACTTAGGAATATTGTTTATTTTTGCTGCATCACCAATAGCTGTATCAAGTTATACAATGGCACAACAATATAATTGTAATTACGAATTGGCTGGACAATTAGTATTTGTTAGTACAATAGTTAGTGCGATAACTATTTTCATGTTTGTTTATGTATTAAAAATGATTAACTTAATCTAAAAAAAGAATTTTATAACAAAAAAGGTAATTAATTATTCATAATATATATTAAGAAATTAATAATTAAAAATTTATTGCAAATAATATATTTGTAGATGCTTAATGCAATTACAATATATCAATTATGAAGGGATGATTACTATAAAGAATTTTAACAATAATCAAAACAAAAATAAAAATGACATTAATGAAAAAATGAAAAATTGGGAGGATCAAGTTAATTTAGACAGTCAGCAAAGTTTTAGAGAACAGCAGAAAAACATGATAAATAATTATAAAAACAATCAAAATAACAATAATAATAATTTTAGAAACAATGAATTACGAAACAACAACAATAACAATGAATTAAGAAACATTAATAACAATGAGTTAAGAAACAACAATAACAACGAGTTAAGAAACAATAATAAAAGTGAATTAAGAAATATTAACAATAATGAATTAAGAAATAGAAACAATAATGAATTTAGAAACAATAATAACAACGAATTTAGAGACAGAAATAACAATAGAAATAACAATGAGTTAAGAAATAACAATAGAAACAACAATAATGAGTTTAGAAATAATGACGATTTAGTTAATAGAAATAGTTACATGAGATTTGAACTAAATAATAGGTTTGAAGATAAAGATAATAACAATCAAAATAAATCTAATAATAGAAATAATTTTGAAAACAAAAATGATAATAGGTTTGATAACAATAAAAACAATAATAACAACAATAAATTTAGATAGAAATTATTATAATAATTCAGGGTTAAGTTTAATAGCTTAACCCTTTTTTTATGAAAAAGTTAAACGTAAACTTGCATTTTTTTGATAGTATAAAGTATTATTAATGTACGTACTTTCATAAATAATGCGTTTTTAATATATTAGATTATTTAATTATGAATTATTATAATTATGTCTTGCAATTTAACAAACAAGCTTGACTTTACAAAAAATATTGTCTATACTAACAATGTTTATAATTATGGATTGGTGGTGAAAAAAATGTTTAAAGGAATAGCTGTAGATATATCTGATGGGTTAGTTGTAACTTTGTTTAGTATGGCAGTAGTATTTGTAGTCTTACTAGCAATATCTTACATAATAGATTTAACTCATTTATTTGTTAAGAAGTCTAATTAAAATTATTTTTTAAGGAGAATATTATGGAATTAATTATTGATTTTTGGGAGACGACTGGTTTTTCTCAAATATTTAAATTGGTAGAATTGGAATTATTCGGTTTTAATTTAATGTTACCAGGCAATTTAATAATGATAGGTATCGCATGTATATTTTTGTATTTAGCAATTAAAAAGGGTTATGAACCATATTTATTAATACCTATTGCTTTTGGTATGTTATTAGTAAATCTTCCATTAGCAGGACTTATGGATGGGCCTTTAGGGGACCAAAATGGAGGACTATTGTACTATTTATATCAAGGTGTTGATTTAGGAATTTATCCACCTCTTATATTCTTATGCGTAGGTGCAAGTACAGATTTTGGGCCATTAATAGCTAATCCAAGAAGTATGCTTTTAGGAGCCGCAGCACAGTTCGGAATATTTTTCACATTTTTAGGAGCGATTTTTCTTAATCAAACTGGTATCGTTAGCTTTACAGGTGCAGAAGCAGCATCAATTGGTATAATTGGTGGAGCAGATGGACCAACAGCATTATATATAACAAGTAAACTTGCTCCAGATTTGTTAGGGCCTATAGCAATAGCTGCATATTCTTATATGGCGCTAGTACCTATAATTCAACCACCTATTATGAAAGCCTTAACAACAGAAGAAGAAAGAAAAGTTAAAATGCAGCAGTTAAGACCTGTTAGTAAAACAGAAAAAATATTATTCCCAATAATTGTAACAATTTTCACTATATTAGTATTACCATCTGCAGCATCATTAATAGGTATGCTTATGCTTGGTAATTTATTTAAGGAATCAGGAGTTGTTCCAAAGCTTACAGAAACATCTACGAATTCTTTAATGTATATTGTAACTATATTTTTAGGTATAACAGTTGGTGCAAAGGCAAGTGCAGTTGCATTCCTTAATACTAAAACCCTTATGATTATAATATTAGGATTAATTGCATTTAGTTTTGGTACAGCAACAGGTGTTATATTCGGTAAAATTATGTATAAGACAAGCGGTGGAAAAATTAATCCGCTTATTGGAGCAGCAGGAGTATCAGCAGTACCCATGGCAGCTCGTGTTGTTCAAAAAGAAGGTCAAAAGTATAATCCAGCAAACTTCTTATTAATGCATGCAATGGGTCCAAATGTTGCAGGAGTAATTGGCTCAGCAGTTGCAGCAGGTTTGTTATTGATGTTCTTTGGTTAAAAGTTAATAATTAATAATTTTAATATATTTATAAAAAAACTGTTGCAAATTAGCAGCAGTTTTTTTATAATAATTTTTCATTTTTCAATAGCTAAAGTTATATCATCAACCATCTTTGATATACTTTTTAAATCAATATCAGGAAAACTTCTATTATCAAGTTTAAAATTTTTAACAACTGTTCTCATAATAAATTTATCATATAAATTATATGGTTTAACTTTTAATCTACCACCAAAGCATTGGATGGAAAAAGATTTATTTAAAAGTTTTTTAGGAAAGTTGTGTAGAAGATATTGATTTGCTTTTTCTGAAAAGGCACAACATAAATATATTGCAGTTTTCTTTTTCATTAACTCATCAATGTTATCTCCTATAAAGTTTTTCACATCTTCATGAATGCAATTAAATCTGACACAGCTACCTATAATAATTATATCATATAAAGAGACATTAGGTTTTTGTTCAGAAAGATTGACTATGTCAGCTTCAGGTAATCTTTCTTTTAACATATTTGCACATATTTCAGTAGTTTTATTATTACTTGCATAAGTAATTAAAATTTTCATTTATCTACTCCCTGTTTTGATGAATTCCCTATTACCCTGATGTTATAATAAAATGATAATGGGATATAAGATAAAAGTCAAGATGTATAATATTTATGAAATTATAATATTAAGTATTTAATTTTATTTCATCATCAATTTTTAAATATAAATAATAAGAATTAAATAAATATTATTGGGTATTGATATATTATAAAAAAATAATATAATAGTTAAATGTAAATATAATTTTAATCATAAAAACATACAATTGACAAAATATGGAGGATAATATGAAAGTGCTAAAAGAATTAATTTACTCAGATTTACATGAGTGGGTGAAGATAGAGGGTAATATTGCATATATTGGAATTTCAGATTATGCACAAAATTTATTAGGAGAAATAGTATATGCTGATTTACCAGATATAGATACAGTAGTTGAAAGAGGAGATCAATTTATAGTTCTAGAATCAGAAAAAGACGCATCAGATATATTTGCTCCTTTATCAGGAACTGTAGCAGAAATAAATGAAGAATTAATTGATAATCCGGGATTAATAAATGAATCACCTTATGAAGCTTGGATAGTTGCTTTAGAAATGACATTACCAGCAGAAGCAGATGATCTTCTTTCTCCCGATGACTATGAAAAGCTCTTTGAATAAGACGCTAATAGCGAATGTAATTTAGAAATATTATAATATTCTTAAATAAGTGAAGAATTTCGATGTCATTGTAATTAATGAAATTCTTCTTTTTATATATATGAACAAATAATTAATTAATTGACACTTGCAAGTTTTTTTGATAATCTATGTATAAAAAAAAATACAGAATTCAGTAGATGTTAAATCGTAAGAGGAGAATAATATGATACTAATAGTTGATTTTGGTGCACAATATAGTCAGCTCATAGCAAGAAGAGTTAGAGAAGCAAATGTGTATTGCGAAATAGTACCCTACACATATACAATTAATAAAATAAAAGAAAAAAATCCAAGAGGAATAATACTTTCAGGTGGACCATCAAGTGTTTACGTAGAAAATGCTCCCAAAATAACAAATGAAATATTCAACTTAGGAGTTCCAGTTCTAGGTATTTGTTATGGAGGACAATTTATTGCACAAGAATTCGGAGGCAAAGTTAAAAGGGCAGATTCTAGAGAATATGGCAGGGTAGAACTTAATGTATTGTCAGATGATAAATTGTTTAAGGATATACCTCAAGATTCATTATGTTGGATGAGTCATACTGATTATATAGAAAAAGCTCCAGAAAATTTTGAAGTAATTGCGAAAACAGAAACATGTCCAGTTTGCGCAATGAGAAATGAAGATAAGAAAATTTATGCTGTTCAATTCCATCCAGAAGTAGAACATACAGAAAAAGGAAGAGAAATATTAAATAATTTTCTATTCAATATATGTTGTTTAGAAAGTGATTGGAATATGGGAAATTTCTGTGAAGATGCTATTGCTCAAATAAAATCACAAGTTGGAGATAAAAAAGCACTCTGTGCCATGTCAGGTGGAGTAGATTCTTCTGTTGCAGCTGTAATGGTTCACAAGGCTATTGGTTCTAATCTGATATGTGTATTTGTTGATCATGGACTTCTCAGAAAAAATGAAGGCGATGAAGTTGAAGAAGTATTTAAAGAAAAATTCAATATGAATTTAATAAGAGTAAACGCTGGTGAAAGATTTTTAGGAAAATTGGCAGGCGTAACAGATCCTGAAACAAAGAGAAAAATCATTGGCAATGAATTTATAAGAGTATTTGAAGAAGAAAAACAAAAACTAAAAGATAAATTCGGACATATTGACTACTTAGTACAAGGTACTATTTATCCTGATGTAATTGAAAGTGGTACATCTACAGCTTCAGTAATAAAGAGTCATCACAATGTTGGAGGACTTCCAGAAGATGTTGATTTTGAATTAATAGAACCATTAAGACAACTTTTCAAAGATGAAGTAAGACAAGTAGGTAGAGAACTTGGAATTCCAGAAGAAATTGTTGAAAGACAACCGTTCCCTGGACCAGGTCTTGCAATTCGTACATTAGGAGAAATAACAGAAGATAAATTAAAAATAGTAAGAGAAGCAGACTTTATATTTAGAGATGAAATAAAAAAGGCAGGTCTTCAAAACAAAATATGGCAATACTTCGCTGCACTTCCAAACATCAGAAGCGTTGGTGTTATGGGAGACGAAAGAACATACTCTCACACAATTGCCCTAAGAGCAGTAACATCAACAGACGGTATGACATCAGACTGGGCACGTATACCATATGATGTATTAGAAAAAGTATCAAACAGAATTGTTAATGAAGTTGATAATGTGAATAGGATTGTTTACGACATTACAAGCAAGCCACCTGCTACAATTGAGTGGGAGTAGTTAACTGTTGGAATTTCAATGTAATTTAGCATTAAATTAGTATGAATTTTGGGTAGATGGTTTATGATTTTACTGTATTTTTCGGTAATCAGAGCCATCTATTTTATTTTAATGACTGTTTATCATAAAGGGAGCATTTGGGTCTATAAGATATGATTTATTTTTTCATTGACATAAATTGTCACAATAGTTATAATAACATATACAGACTATAGTCTCAGACTGTAGTCTGTATATTTATTTCAGGAGGCAAGACGTGAATAAAAAAACCAGTCAGGGTAATAAAACGAAGAAAAGAATTATAGAATGTGCTAGAAAGTTGTTTGTGGAGAAGGGATACAACAATGTGACAGTGGATGAAATTATAAATGAAGCAAATTCTTCAAAAGGTGGTTTTTATAATCATTTTGAAAAAAAAGAAGATTTGATTTACAGTATGGTTCCAATGGTTGATGAAATATACATTGATTTTTTTAAGTTAACTAATAATTATCAGAACACAATGGAAAAAATTACGGCATTTATTAGTTATGTTTTTTCTATTATGGAACATGAAGTAGGACTGGAGTTTATGTCTGTAATTTATTCATCGCAGATTAAAGATTCAAACACTGTCAGATTTCTTACCTCACCTGATAGGGAATATAATAATCGTCTAAAATTATTAATAGATGAGGCAAAGGAAAACAAAGAGATATATAGCGATTTATCAACCGATGAAATTACTATGATTCTTACAACCTGCATTAGAGGTGTAATATATGATTGGTGTCTAAGAAAGGGTTCGTTTAAGCTTGCCGACTATGGTATGAAGCTGATATACATGATTTTAAATCAAATAAAGCCACAGTTAACAAGCTTTTAGTTTATCTATACTAAAATATAAAGAAAGAGGTATTATCAATGAAATGCTATGTTAAAAAAACAAACAAAGTTATAAGCATTATACTATTATTATGTATTATTCTTAGTTCGTTTTCTGGTTTTGCTTATACCAATATTGATTATTTAGATACTAATCATTTAGGTTATGAATTACATTTACCTGCTCATGACACAGCATTGAAATCCTTGACTGAACAACTTAACAATAAAGGTATAGGACTGTATTCAATTACAGATGAGGATATCGTTATCTCACCTTCTGAATATAATTTTGAAGCACGGGTATCTTATGAAATTAATGAATCTATAAGTACTGATACTAATGATGATGTAACAGCTATAATTACATTTAAGTTAAATTCTTCAAATGACAGAGATGTATCCTTTGATTATAAAATATTTTCAGGAAGTGCATTTTTTTATAAACATTATGAAGGGGTTGTAAATGGTAGTGTCACATTTACAGCAGGACAAGTTGAAAAAAACTTAGAGTTTAAAATTCCTAAGATTAACAATAATTACGATGCTGATAATCCAAGAGTTTCAGAATATGGAGACCTTTGGATGGGTGATAGAGTATTTTATATTAGCTGCTACGGTGTCAGCAATGCTTTATTTGAAAATAATAAAGAAGTGATGACTATTCCTGTTAGGATTGAAAATGCTCTTAATCTTAAGCAGATATATGAAAGGGCGGCTAGTGTATATATGGCTGATATTTCGAAGATCAAAAATGCTGAAAGCTTTCCTGATACTTTAGGCAAATATGTTAACATAAATAACACTATAAGTATCGCAACATCATCTGCCATAACAGCGGATGTTAGAAAAATGATAGATACAGGTACTTTTTCTCATCTGAATTTACCTACAGTATATTTTTTAAATGAATCATATGCAACAGGGGAAGCTAATTTGCAAATCGATAATAATTATGCTACCTTCTCAAATAATGCTTTAGATTTGAGCGCTTCCATAGATGGAAAAAATATAATAGATTTTGATTGCAATGATGTTTTATTGAGTGATTTAGGACTGGGTCGTAATTCTGAAGCAAACGATGCTGTTAAATCCATAGACATTAATTTGAACTATTCAATGATAAACGGTGATATATATACATTGTTTCATGATAAGGATGGTAATTATGTTCAAAATCAGATGACTTTTGAGGATAAAATCAAACCATGTCTTGTAAATGTTACTGCGCCTTCAGGAGAATATTATTTAGGAGAGAATATACCTATTACCGTTACATTTAACGAAGCTGTTTTGTTAGACAATATAAGTTTAAAGGCAAATGATACTGTTTTGTATCCTGTTGAAAGAGATGGGACAGTTTCAGAAGATGTGAGCTTTTTGTATGAGATAGGTGCTGATTTTAATGATTTGATTAATATAGATGAGGTAACAGGTGCAATTGATTTATCTGGTAATGAACAGGAAAATATGTCCTACAGCAATCAAATTACAAATACTAAACTTAAATCATACACCATAGAGGAACTCTTTTCTTATTGTGCTGAAACAGATATAAAGGTTAGTCAGGGTAAGAGCATGAATGCTGAGGTTGAAGTAAATCTTTCTCTCAAAGTAAATGAGGAGCTTTCTGAATATCTGACTTCACATAAAACGGATGATGGACGTATAAAAACAGTCAAGGCAAGAGTAATAGGAGAGAACGGAACTGCTGTTGATGTTGACCTTTATGCTAATGATGAACTCTTAATTACTAAGCTTAGAGGAAAATTTATTGCACCTGTAAGTTCTTTAATATCAGATACAAATTATGTAGCTGAAATTTATTTTGATGAAAACGAAACTAACAATTTTAACTTGATATATTTGTTGTCAAAGCAATATATATTGCCTCAAATTATATATATTGATGATGAATCCGACGTAGAAATTGTGTATGAGAATTGGCCTGTGGAAAATAAAATATCTTCTGACAGTGTTGAATTAATTTCATTAGGATACAACGTTAAAAACAATGCTACATGGCAGGAGTTAGAGGATTTTGAGTGGATGGCAAGCGACAATATAGTTGCATCAATAACAACTTCAGGAGCAATTTCATTAACCGGGAAACCGGGGAGTGTAAGGTTTTCTTTAACTGCTTTAAACTCAGGACAACCAGATGAAAAATTTACTTTATATAGTAATACTCTACAAGTAATTGATACTAATGAGGTGTTTTTAAATGTAAGCGGGTGGTCAAAAAACGTTGAGATAGTCAAAGGAAATGATGCCAAGGTTTATTACTCTACGAACATTCCTGCTAATAATGAAACAGCAGCAACCACATTCTTTTTTAAATTATATGAAGTTGAATATGAAGCAGGTGAAATTAAAAAAGGTGATTTAGTTGTTAGTGATACAAAAAACTTCACTGCTGAAAATCAAGAATTGTATTATTCAGTGGATAGGCAATATTTAAGCAATGTATCCGAAAGAGGAAAATTCAGTTACATACTTGAATTATCTACAAGAGATTTAAAAACTGATATGGTATTTACAACATCAGCATTTATACGAGTTAAAAGTTTACCTGCAAAAGCAATGTTGAGCAAGCCAGTCAGTTATTATATAACAGATGAAATTGAAAGTTTTAATGTAAACTTTGATGTTGATAATTATAACTCCGATACATCTGTTATGCTGAATGTAACAAAGAATGGTAATACTATAATTACTAAGAATAGTATATCTGATAGGGCAAAGGATATTCGGGTTGATATGGATGAAGTGCCTGTCTTAAATTTATATGATACATACATGGTATCACTTAAGGTAAAAAATGAATATGATGAAGCTTATTCATATGATTCGTATATTATGTATGTTTATAATTCTGATGCACTTAAAATAAGTATTAACGGAGTTAAAAAAGAAAGCCATACAATGAGTTTGGATAATGTACTGAAAGATATGTCAAGCGAAGAAATCTTAAATCTTAACAGAAATATAACTTTAACGGATGAAATAAATATTAATTATGATGAATACAAGTGGAGCAGATTGTTTGATAAAACAAAGTGGTTAGTACAAAATGATAGCATGCTGTCACTTAAGTATAAGGATGGGGGATTATTAAGTAACATAGATGAAAATATTTTAGTTGCACCTGATGCGCAATTATTACTTGAAGGACTTTCACCAGGAAAGACATACATAACAGTTTCACATAATTTGACAGGTATGGAAGAGAAAATCGAAGTTACTGTTGATAATGCGAGGGATAAGCTGTTCATATTTCAAGTATATCCTGCACAAAAGAGCAAAGTATTCTATCTAAATGGTGATAGCAGCTACAAGGAAGTTGAAACAGATGAAAAAGGAAGAATTGCTATATTTGAGGAATCAGGTATTAAAGGAGATATAATATTTACACCTGAAAACACTGATTTGTATGATAAATTTATACTTGAAAATAATGAATTAAAATCAATGCAGCAAAGTACAAATCATTTAGGATTGTATCCTCAAAACAATATTGTTTTTAAAAAATCTAATTATGAAACAATATTCTATGTATGGCGTGTTGATTCGAAAGGAAGAAAATTCCTGCATGAAGGTGATGTAACAATTAGAGGCGGAGTATACAGAAACGGAATATATTGTCCTGGTGCAACAATTAATGGAAAAAACGGACAAGAAGAACAGATAGTAAAAAAGACCGGCTATGGATATATATTGAAGTTCGACCAGAATCAATTCGTTAATGACAAATATGATACTCCTATTACTTCTGAAGATAAAATAGAATATGTTTTCGAAATAGGTATATCTGGCTATTTTTCAAAGTTTATGAAGGTAGATAACGAAACTATACGATTTTTTAAAAAATACTACGATACTCCTGTTCCTGCAGGAACAATATTTTTAGAAAGCAGTGATAACTCCAAAATTAATAATGATATTAGCATAATTTCTCAGGAGCTTATTTTGGGAGAAAATATAATAGATGTACCTGAAAATATTATTATTGAAGACATATCAAAATCAGCATATATAAATACTGACATGGTTTTTAAGGGTAACCCAGACAATAACTATAATGTAAGATTTTTAGATAGAAAAAGCAACGCTCTTGTTGACTCTTTAAACACAGAAGTTGAGTCATATGAATTTTCTGATACCATATCAATTAAAAATACCTTTGATTTGCAGCAATATGTTTCTAATTTGGAGTTTGGTGAGGTAAAAAATTTAAGCATGCAAATAACTGTTAAAGGTGATGAGGGACTTGAGATTATAAATCTCCCATCAGTTCATAATGTAAGTCGAATAAATGGCGTAGACAAGTTAAGTACTTTGGAAACAGGTGAACTTAATAAAATTAGACAGGACGTTAGAAATTCTATTAATGGACCATCTATGATAGATTCTGATGGCAAAGCTGATTATATTAAAACATCTCTTAATTATTTAAGTGGATTTTCTGTAGATTCTGATAAATTGCGGCTTGAAATAACTCCTACTGATGACCCCCTAATATTTAAAGGGGTTATAATGATGGGAGTTGGACAGATGAGTAAGTACATGAAGTCGGGAGTGTACAGTAGGGACGAAAAGGTATCGCTCCTGTATGACTATATGCCTGACTATGAAATATATAACAGTGATTTTATAGGTAACAGTAAAATATTTATGGATGCTTATATGGGTGGATATGGGTCTAACAGTAAAATATACGGCGGGGGGGCATATTTTGACTGTGAGATATTTTATGATATTGATGACAGCGAGTGGAAAATTGTTGTGTTGCAATCATTCATGCATGTAGGAGGGGGTTATCATTATAAAAAAATATACAATACATGGATAGGACCAGTTCCAGTAACAGCAGAGTTCTTGGCAGGGGGGACAGGACAACTGAATTTAAAGACAGTATCTGAAGGAAGCGGTAAAGGTAGTACATATATAACAGAGTTCCAGCCATACATTTATATTCGAGGGTTTGGCGGCGTTGGACGTGATTATAAAATAGTGAGCTTAAAGGCAGGAGTTTACGGAAAAGTATCACTTGACCAACAGTATCTGTGGCTTAAGAGTGAACAAAAAAACAGTAATGGTCAAAAAATAACATTGGCAGGTGAAACAGGAATTGAATACAAAATAAAACTTGTTCTTGTTAATGTTGAAGGCACTTATGAAATAGGAGAAGGAAGCAAGACATGGAAATTCAATAATTACAATGACATAAAAAAACAATACGATACTATTAAGTATAATTTAGTATTAGATAAATATATGGGATTAAATAGTGATGAATGTAACAAGCAGGCAACTTTTGAAGACAGATCATATTTATCTAATGAAAGAAATTGGAATTCACATATGGCAAGAAGCTCCTTAGCAGGAGGCATAATTGTTCTTCAATCAAATTCTTATCCATATTCAAATCCAGTTTTAAGTACTGATGGGGAGCTGATGGTATATATATCAGATATGGATAGCTATGACTTAAATCAAACATCTGTATGCTTTTCAGTAAAATCAGGGGGAATATTTCCTGAAGGTACAAAAATAGATGATTCTGGCTATGCTGATACAGATGTAGTGATTGATGGTACAACTGACTGTGCGGCAGTAGCATGGACGCGAGTTATAACGGATATGGAGCTAAGCGAGGGAAGTGAAGCAACATTAGAAGATATTCAAAATATGATTTCAAGCACAGAAATTATGGCGGGTATATATAATGGCTCTGAATTTATTACAACACGTCTGACTGACAATTCTACTGCAGATATGTCTCCTGTAGTTGCTTCAAACGGAGAAAAAACCATAGTTGCATGGAGAAACTTCTATTCGGGGGATATGGTTGATATGGATAGTCCTTTGAGCTTTGACGGTAGGGATAATATAATGTACAAGATATTTGATGGCAGTGAATGGAGTGATGAGAAATGCTTGTATGACGGAAGCGTTGAAATGCTGAATACTCTTAATACAAAGATGCTTTCAGACGGAACGTCTGCCATTACATATGAGATAACAATGGATGGCACTGACAATACTGAAATATTTTGCGCAATAATTGGTGATGACGGTAATATATTAAAAAATATAAGATTAAGTAACAACGAAAAAAGAAATGAAAATCCACAAATAACATCTATAGAATTCCCTGATGAAATAGAGCGCTTTGTTATAGGATGGAATTCATTTATGGAAGCAGAAACTGAAGATACTATGGGGAAAAGTATAATAAGAGTTACAGCTGTTGATGGAAATGGAAATGTTTATACTGACTTTGACAATGAAATTGCAGGTTCTGATACAGCGGATTACAGTTATTTCAAGTTCACAAAAGGCTCAAAAAAGCTACAGGATTTGTCAATTGTTTGGGCTCAACCGGAATTTGATACCGAAGATAATTACAGCCATGCATTATGGGGAAGGAAGTTTTCACTTCAAGAAGACGAAATTATGATTTCTCCAGAAATCAAGCTTTTAAAACTTGATGATAATAATTTAATAGATTTCTATGATGCACATGTTGAAAATGCAGGAAAAATCAGTTTTATACTTCAAACAACCGATTATAATACAGAAAAAGAGTATAGCAACATAATTTATGGACAGTCAGAATATTCAAATAAGCTATCTCTTGAACAAGTTTATTATTCTCGTAATGAAATACTTCCCGGCAATGAAATGCCTTTTATGTTCCGCCTTTATAACAGAGGAATTGAACCAATTAATAGTGTTAGTATTAATTTTGGAGAAGTAGTTCACGTATTTGAAGAGGATGATTATATAATGCCTGGACAATATAAGGATATCAATATATTTTACTCAGTTCCCGAGATTATTATAGACCCTGCATATTCCATTACTGCAGAGTATTCACCGTCTTTGGATACGGATACAGTTACAGGTACGATAAAATTGGATGTTCCTGATGTGGGCATATATGGTATTGATGTTGTCAAGGAAGCAGATAGAGAGAGAATGTTTAGTGTAATGCTTCACAATAACACTTTTTCAGAGTTGAAAGAAGGAAAACACGTCGTTAAGCTTTATGCATATGATGATTCTGATCCTGAAGCCGAGCCCATTGTAGCAGAAACAATAAGTGATGCAAATTCTCTTGATATGATTAATAATGGTATGTTCAGTAAGAATATATTGTTAGATGAGGAAGCGTTGCAAGGTATACTTAATGAGGAAGGCGAGATACCTGATGATGGAGCTCGGATATTTTTTAAAACAGTTATAGAAGAAGATAGTGAAGAGATTGAAGATTCAAATATATCCAATAACTGGGACTATATTAAAATAATAGGACTTATCAGCAAAAACATGGAGAGTGTTTCCCTAACAAGCAGGATGAAATCTCATTCAGGTCAGACATCCGTGCAGGTTGAGCTTACGAATAATTCCATGAATGAATTAATAGGTGGAAATATAGTGGTAAACTTAAAGAGTGAGAGTGGTAGGATAATTCAAACAAAGCAATTTGGTGATAAGGCATCTTTAGTTTTAGATGGTGAAGAAACATTTATTCAAACATTTGCTTTTAACAGTGAGGGTGATTCTTTTGATGTAGTGTACATAGGAGAGAATCAAGATGATGACAAAGATAATTCAGATAACCCGAAGGATGACAATATGCAGAAGAATTATATAAATCTATTTATAGACGTAAATGAGACTGATTGGTTCTATGATGCAGTTAAATTTGCAATAGAAAACGGATTAATGATTGGAACAGATACATATACATTTGAACCTGAATTATTAGTTACACGGGGTATGCTTGTTACAATACTTCATAGATTGGAAAATCAGCCATTAGATTTGAACGGCAATTTTGCTGATGTTAAGCCCGGTGATTATTACTATAATGCCGTGGCATGGGCTCAACAAAATAATATTATTTTAGGTATCGGTGAAACAAAATTCGGTCCAAATGAAAGCATAACTCGTGAGCAGTTAGCAACAATTCTTTTTAGATATTACCTATATAAAAACAATGGTGCAGTAGATACAGGAGCAGATTTGTCTGAATTTGAGGATACTGATTTGATATCACCATATGCACTGCCTGCGATGCAGTGGGCAGTCAAAGTAGGGTTAATTAAAGGAAGAGGAGAAATTACCCTTGCTCCAAAAGGTAATGCCACTAGGGCAGAAACAGCTGTAATACTACAGAGATTCCTAGAAGTAAACAGATAAATTTAAGGGGCTGTCTTAAAACAGAAAATTAAATTTCTAAGAGAGACAGCTCTCTTTTTTGCAAAAAATAAAAAATGGCTTTAAAAGAAGCCATTTTTTATTGTATTCTCTTTATTATATTATCTTTGATTTAGCATAATTATTTTTTCATTGTGCAGCATTTGTACCTGCAATACGTCCGAAAGTAAATATGTCGGTTATTGCATTACCGCCAAGTCTGTTACCGGCATGAATTCCGCCTGTAACTTCTCCGGCAGCCCATAAACCCGGTATAGTATTTCCATTTGTATCGATAACTTGAGTTTCAGTATTTATAACAACTCCGCCCATTGTATGATGAAGTGAAGATTTTCTTGGGCTTATGCATATTCCAACACCTTCAGTAGCATCAATATAATCAAGGTCTATAGCACCAGCCAATACTTCTTTTCCAAATTCATCATCTTTTTGGTTAGCTACATAACTATTGTATTTTTCAATAGTTGCACGTAATTGTTCTTCGGTAAATCCTGGTGCAACACCTGCAGCTTTTGTTTTGGAAGCTTCAGCTAATTCTGCAAGAGTTTCGCCGTACCATATGTGTCCACCTTCAACCATAGGAGCAATTCTTTCACTATAATCGGTACCCTTTATTAGTTGTTCAGGATTACCAACATCTCCTCTACCTGCATAGATTATGTAGAAAATACCATCTTCAAGTGCTAATGAAGATTTTGCAAGTACGTCACGCTCTGCATATTCATTAACGAAACGGTTACCGTTTCCGTCTATCCATATTTGTTCTGCAGCATCTGCCCAAATACCATCAGTCATAGTTCCTTTAACTGGAGATGATGAAGGCATCATTTGAGCTACTTCCATACCTGTTACATCAGCACCGATTTCTTGTGCCATTACAATACCATCACCTTCATTGGTTCCCATGTTAGTTGATAATGTTCTGTCTGATAAGTCATCACCCCAGTATTGGTCATGTTGTTTAACCATTGCAGGATTTGCACAATATCCTCCTGTAGCTAAAACAACTCCTTTTGTTGTATTTATAGTAATTTGTGTTCCATCAATTTGCTCAGCTTTCGCGCCTACAACCTTTCCGGAATCATCTACTATTATTTCTGTACCTGTTGTTTCTGTATAAATAGTTACACCTTTATCTTGTGCAACTTTTGCCAAATGAGGTATACGTTCAGCTCCCGACATAAAGCTGTGTGTTCTTGGCCACATAGCGCCTAAAACTGTTCCTATTCCTGGATATCCGCCATATTCGGCTTCAGCGCCATATGAAGCTTTAAGTCCAATTTCACCCATCCATTTAAATGAATCAAGTGAACTTGATGCAAGTGTTCTTGCTAACTCAATATTTGGAGCAAGCCATGAACCGTTAGCTAATTGACGTAATCCTCCGGTATATATGTTCCACATATGTAATGCAACAGAGTCAAATCCAGGCATATCAACTCCTGCTTCGGTTCCTTCGTTTGCAGTATAGAAAGCATTAATATCAGCTTTTAATTCTGTTAATACTTCTTCCCATTCAGGATAAACATCGAATTTTAAACTATCATCAGTTGGATCCAAAGCTAAATATGAATCCATTGTTGCCTTTTGAGATTTTGTCAAAATCATGACGCTTTGCGCTTCTGTATCAACTGCATTGTAAGCTGCTCCAGCCATCATTGTATTGCCACCTAATACAGAGCCTTTTTCAATTAAGATAACCTTAGCTCCTTCTTCAGCTGCACTTATAGCTGCAGTAAGTCCGGCGCCTCCGCCTCCCATAATCAATACATCTGTATCCCATGTCTGAGGATCCTTTGGTGTAGCAGTAACTTCATTTGCTTTTAACAAGTCAACATCTAAACCAGCAGATTTTGCTGCATCTGTAACTGCACCTATAATTCCAAAGCTTGATAATGTAGCTCCTGTTACAGCATCTACAGATAAGCTTTGGTTTTCTATTATTTGATTAGGGATTCGTTCAAATGCTACTGCCGTAACATTTTGAGTTTCATTGTTTTCTGTAAATTCTATAGCAGTTATTTTACTGTCTTTTACAGTAATTTTAGCAGTTATGGGACCTTGCATACCATTAGAAGTACCTTCAAAACTGCCGTTAATAAGTGTGTCTTCTTCTACTGGTTCTGGTTTATCTTCAATTACAGGTGTTTCAGCTTGCTGAGCACATCCAACAATTGAAATAATCATACAACAGCATAAAAATAATGAAATAATTCTTTTCTTTTTCATAAGTCTACATCCTTTCTTAATTTTTAAGAGTGCCTAAATTATAACATACTTTTTCGGACAAGACGGTTAAATGAATATTAATATTTATTTGATTTTTTTACATTCACTTGCAGTTAACGACAAAAAAGTATAATTCATTTATATCAAAAAATGCATAAATCCCTCGAAATTCGTTAAATAAGTATCAAGGGATTAAGGAATCTTAATCGTATTTATAAAAAAATTAATAGTAGTTTAATTTATCTAGCTTTTCATTTCTATTTTGCCTGATGAATCAAAATAATATCCCTTGCCCCATTCCATCTTCAAAAAAACAGGGTTTTCAGAGTCTGGTTCAATTTTGTTGCGTATATTGTGTATATGGACTATTACAGTTCGGGTATCTCCATAACTTTTTTCACCCCAAATTTTTAAATATAGTTCTTTTGGTGTAAAATACTTGCCATGATTTTGCATTAAAAATGAAAGGATTCTGAATTCTGTATTGGATAGTTTAATCTCTTCATCTTTTTTTATTATAATATGTCTGTCTACATCTAAGACAAAACCTTCACATTTCAGCTCGTTTTGTGTTGGTGGGATTTTATTGTGGTAACGCCTTAAATTAGCTTGTATTCGGGCTTCAAGAACTTTATTATCAAAGGGTTTAACGAGAAAATCATCTCCGCCTAAATCTAAAGCACGAACTATAGTATCGCTGCTGTCAAGACAGGACATAAATATTATGGGACAATCATGCCATTTTCTAAGTCGTGCACAAAGCTCAATTCCATCTACATCCGGTAAGAGTACATCAAGTAATATAACATCGTAATTATCTCTTGCATTAGCAAAAGCTTCTCCGCCTGTTTTTGCCCAAACGACTTCATATGTTTCAGATTGGTCTAAATAATACAAAATTACTTTTGCCACTAATGGGTCATCTTCAATTAATAATACTCGTGTCATAAATTCACCCCTTTTTTAGCTAACGATAATTTTTATGATAAATTAATAATATATTAAAAAGCTTATATTTGCAACATTCATTTTACATATTGCTTGATATGGGTTATAATCATATTATAATATTTCATAAAAAATGGTGAAAAAATGATAAAAGAATATGGGAAACCACTATTAGTTTTTATAATAGTTTTAGCAATTACCTTTTTAGCATTTATTACAGTTAATAATAGTCTTAGTGTTTATGAAAGCGGACAAGTTTTAAATATAACTGATGAAGATCAAATTTATTCTTTAGTGGGATACAGTAAAGATACAAATACTGGAAAATATTATTTTGATATTGTTGTAGAAGATACAAATATACAATTATCATTAATTTATGGATTTATCCCAGAGGATATAAAAATTAATGGAAGTATACTTATTCATTCCGCAAATTATAATTCGTCAAAATTTCATAGCGTAACCATTGATTCAGGATTGTTTGATATGCAAACAAATTCTGTAACATTAGAATTTAACAGCAAAGATAATCCCTATAATCAACCTGTTTATTTAACAACTGTAACTGGAGCTAAAAATGGTATTTCTGCCTATGATACAATATTTGCATTTAATATTGGTATGACCTTCTTAATATCACTATATGGGGCATCCCTTTATTTTCATAAACCAAGCGAAAAATATTTAGTATGGTTTTCATTATATACAGGAGCAATTACTTTATGGAGTGTTGGCTCAATTCTTTTGGATACAAATTCAATCCTTATTAAACATTTGGTATCACATGCATACGGCTGGAGTGCATTGCTTGATATTATTATTTGTATTAAAATATTTAAAACTAAACTTCCGGGACGTTTAGATAAGTTGTTAAGCAGTCGTGGAGTGTTGGGAATTCTATTTATTTGGGCATTATTTGAAACTTTTACGCCAAATACCTTCAGAGATTATTCATATTTATTCTTTTTTTCTATTGGGGCTCTTATATATGCATGTGCAAAACACCGTAAAGGCGCATGGATGCTTCTTTTAGGACAAACTATCAGTCTTGGAATGAGGTTAGTCGTGACTTTTTCTCCTATTAATACCATGCAAGTCGGTTATTGGATGAGAGTTATGAGGTATTCAAAATCATTTAACATTCCCTTTGTAATATGTTGTTTATTATTAATTAATCGTCTTTTTGCAGAAAAGTTTTCGGAATCAGAGGATTTAGCTGCAGAATTGGAGCAATCAAACCAAATGCTGGAAGTTAAGGTGGCAGAAAGAACAAAAGAATTAAAAAATCAGCAGAGACAAAGGAGCACTTTTATGATGAATATATTTCATGATTTACGAACTCCACTTTTTGTTTTAAACGGATGTGTTGAGAGAATAAACTCAGATCCTGAAAAAATCAATCAGGAGCTACCTGTAATAATGGAAAGGTTGGATTTTACGCAACATTTAGTGGAAGATTTATTCTTAATGGCTAAATTGGAAGATAATAAGTTAATTCTTGAAACTGAACGCGTTCCGTTAGGGGAGCTTTTAGATAAAGTAATAAAGTCTTGTTTATTGGTAAGTGAAAAAAAGGAAGTTTTGTTGGAATATAAAAAGTATAATGACTGTGTAACTTGGGGTGATGAATATCGCTTAGAGCAGGCATTTCAAAATATTATTGTTAATGCTATTTATTATACAAAACCTAAGGGTAATGTCTATATAGATTTAAAGTCTATTGAAAATATGGCTTATGTAACAATAACTGATACAGGTGTTGGTATATCTGAAGAAGATTTAGATAAAATATTTGACCGTTATTATCGAGTAAGTGGAACTGAAAAACATCAGTCAACAGGATTGGGGTTATCAATAGCACAAGAAATTTTAAAGCAACATCAAGGAAGTATTGCTGTGAAAAGCGAACTAGGGAAGGGTACAGTATTTACGGTACAGCTTCCTGTAATATCATAAAATATAAATTATGGAGGCACGAACGCGAAATTTGATTAGATATCAATCAAAAAGAACCGTCCCGTAAATTGACGTCGATATCAATCAAAAAGAACCGTCCCGTAAATTGACGTCCCGTAAATTGAGTCCCCTAAATTGATGATAAAAAAATTATAGTTACAACTGCTCCATTTTTCTAAGATTAAAAATAATAAGGATATTATTGATTTGTTTAATAAAAAATTTATTGAGTTAGAAAATGGTGGAATTACTAAAAAATAACCAAAAAATATTTAATTTAAATTTTTAGTTTATACGAAATACGAATAAACAATAGACAAAAATATTAAAGTTTATTATAATGATTATAAGATGATAAGTTACTGATATAATTAAATCATTATGACTCAATAATAATATATTTTAGGAGGGTTTTATTAATGAATAAACCAATATTGTCAGAACGTTTTAAATCAAGGACACCATCAGATGTTAGATTAGCACAAATGAAATATGATGAACGTAAAGTAAAACCAGAGGCGGTAATCAATGTAGGTATAGGTAATGTTTCACTTCCAACAAATCCTGCAATGCAAAAAAGGATGTTTTCACTTAATGCACCTGAAAGTCCATTTGCTAAAGGTGTTGTAAGATATACTGGGACTGCTGGTTTTAGTGAAACTCAAGATGCATTTTTAAATATTTTGAATTGTGAAGGCTTTGACACTAGTAAATTGAAAGTACAGATAACTGACGGTGGCTCTAGTGCTATGGAATTGCTAATACTTGGAGTTTGCGGTGGTCCAGGTACTAATGATAAACCTCTTATGATGATTGATCCGGCATACACTAATTATATTTCTTTTGCAGAAAGAATAGGACGTAAAACTGTTACAGTAAAACGTAAATTAGGTGTTGATGGCAAGTTTAGTCTTCCAGAATTGGATAAAATTGAAGAAGTTATAAAAGAACATAATCCTGGTGCGCTTCTAGTTATACCTTATGACAATCCAACGGGACAGCTTTATGACTATGAAACATTAAAGGGCCTTGCAAAACTTTGTGTAAAATACAACATGTGGATAGTCAGTGATGAAGCTTATCGTGAATTATATTATGTAGAAGATAGCGAGCTAGTAAGTATTTGGGGAGTTACTGATAAAGATGTACCTGGGATAGAAGGAAGAAGAATAAGTATAGAGACTACATCTAAGGTTTGGAATGCTTGTGGTTTAAGAATAGGTGCTTTGATTACTGATAACCCAGAGTTTAATAATCGTTCAGTAGCTGAATATACTGCTAACCTTTGTGCTAATGCAATAGGACAGTATATATTTGGAGCACTTGCTCATGAAAGTAAAGAACAAATTGCTTCATGGTGTAAGAGTATTCGTGAATATTATAAGAAAATGATATTTAAAGTATATAATGGTTTGAAAGAACAGGAGCCTGGTTTGATTGTTTCTAGTCCCGATGCATCTATATATACAGTTGTTGATGTTCGAGATGTTGTAAAACCTGGATTTGATGCAATTGATTTTGTTTTGTACTGTGCACAAGAAGGATCTGTGAACTATAATGGAGTTGAAACAACCTTATTAGTAGCACCATTAAAAGGATTCTATGATATACCAGCTGGTGAGAATAATCCTGGAAGTACTCAGTTCCGTATCGCATTTGTTGAAACTCCTGAAAACATGGAAAAAGTACCAGAGTTATTTGTTAAGCTGTTAAGACAGTATGAAGCAAGTCGTTAAATTAATATACAATTAAAATAAAAATAGATGGTGTGATTTTACCGTATTTCTCGGTAATCTCAACCATCTTTTTTTTATAATTATTTATCTTATAAATGAAGTTTTATATGGATTGTTAACAGCACGTATTGCTGACTTTTTTGCTAAATAAGCTAAATAGATTGAATTTGACTTAACGTCAGACATCTCTGGATAAAATGTAACATCTTTATACAAATCTTTTTCTAAGTTTTCATGGTTAATAATTAATGATTGAAAAAAAGTGAGTCCAGCAATATAACTTCCCATTTTTTCATTTAAGTGGTAACCATCACGAGTTAATTCGTTATCTATTTTTTTAAGTATTTGATTAGTTCTTGCATTTTGTATAGCAGTTCCACATGGTATTATTATATCAATGTCAGTTTCTGCTATGGCACTTTGGTAAGCATTTGTTATAGCATTATACATGGTTTTTTGCTTATTGTTATATTTATTAAAGTTTTCATTAGCACAGTCTTCTGCATATGCCCATGTCATATTAAGAGCTAATTTTGCATTAGGTGCTATATCCTTAACATAGGATATTAAATTATCTAGATATGGCTGAAATGTTATATAGTAGCCAGAATCACCTGAAACCTGTTGGAATGTTATATAATCCCAATCTTCATCTAATATAGCTGTTTTTATTGATAAATATGTTTTTGTAGTTACATTAGAAGATATCCATTTATGATATGTATAAACATTATTATTATTACTGGCATTTTCCCAATGTTTTTCTAATGAACATCCATCAATATATAAATTACCAATAGTAACATTTACACCTGCAGATTTAGCTATGTCATATATCCATCGAGATGCGTTCTCGGAAAAAGAATTCCCTATTGTAAGAATTTTAATTTCCTTTGTTGTATCTATTGGTTCGGGAGTATGCTCATTTGCAGAATCTATTACTGTAATTTCGCAAATTATAGTTTCATTACCATCTATTGCATTTACTGAAATAACAGATGAGCCTATATTTTTTGCAGTTACTATGCCATCTGTATTTACATCAGCAACATCTGTATTGCTTGATGTTAATATATCATTATCAGTGACGATAAAAACGGATGAACCTTTTTCTACTGTTATTTTTTTCAACCTTATTTCAGTTAAATCTTGTTGTTCAATGATAGTACCTGTATCAGATTCTACAGAAGTTAAATCTATTATTGTATTACCTTTAATTAATATTCTAACTTTTCCATTGGCTTTTTTTGCTATTAGATGTTCAACTATGGAATTCTCAATAACAATAGAATTCTCTCCACCACCTTCAACTAGCAATTCACCTGTTATAGTAACATTTTTTAAATAAACTTCTCCATTACCAACATTTTTCGTAATATGTAAGTTTTTTACAGTTTTATTTTCGATAACAGTATTGGCTTTATCGACTAATAAACTAGATGGTTCTAAATTACTTAATAGATGATTTTCAACTATTTTCATAATGCTTGTATTCAATGTAGCACCAAATGGATTTACATAGCCGTTTTCAATCCACGGTTTAATTACTTCTCCTAAATATTCGTTATATTCCATACTGAATCCAATAGCTTCATTTGGAATAACAATTGTGAATACCATCATAATTACAATTATTAGTGATATAGTTTTCTTAAACATAATGTACCCCCCAAGTTGTATTATATCACTTAAATAAACCCTTTTTCAACAAAAATCGTCATAATGTGATTTAAATATATTTTTGTTAAATTGATTAAATAATATTTTGTGGAGTTCCATCTAAAAATGCTTTTATATTATCAAAAACTATGACAGCTCTTTTTATTAGAGCTTCTTTAGTTGCAAATGCAACATGAGGTGTTGCTATTAAATTTTTTGCATTTAAAAGAGGGTGATCTTTAGCAATAGGCGGTTCAATTTCAAATACATCTACTCCGGCACCAGCAATTTTATCATTGTTTAATGATTCTGCTAAAGCATTACTATCTACAACTGGCCCTCTAGATGTATTGATTAAAATTGCATTAGGTTTCATCATTGATAATCGTTCTGAGTTAATTAAACCTTTTGTTTCATTGGTTAATGGAACATGAAGTGACACTATATCACAGGTAGACAGTAAGGTATCTAAATCAACAAATTTCACACCTTCAATTTCTTTTATTGTTCTAGAATAAGCATACACGTCACAACCAAATGCTTTAGCTATCGTAGCAACTCTAGTTCCTATTGCTCCAGTACCTATAACGCCAAAATTTTTCCCTTCTAATTCAAATCCAACTAATCCATCTTTCGTTCCAGATTCTCTAACAACTTTATTACAATCAATTATATTTCTATATATAGAAATCAACAATCCGAATACTAAATCACTAACTGCTGCATTAGAATATCCTGCACAATTACATACAGTAATTTTTCTTTCTTTACAAACATTCATAGCAATATGGTCAACCCCTGTAAATGCAACTGCTAGCATCTTAAGGTTTTTACATCCATTGATAACATCACCATTTAGAGGAAGGTTGGAAACAGCAATAATATCAGCATCCTTTCCTCTTTCAATTAACGTTTCTGTATCTGTTACCTTAGTATCGTAGTATACAACTTCTACAGAATTTCCTAAAGTATCTTTCGCCATATTAAGTAATTTTTCTTTTTCTACTCCTAGTGGTTCAATTATAACTAATTTCATATATTTCATTTCTCCTTTTTATATTTTCAAAATCCAAAACTGATTTTTACTAACTTTTCAAACTTTCAGTTGATAAGTCTTTCTATATAATATATTATAAAACTATATTTTTAAAAAGCAAGACGAGATTTATAAAAGGCAAAAACAGCTTATTTTATCAATAAAGATAAACAATAAGCTGTAATTTATATCTATTTAATTTTAAAATTAGTCATTAACAACTAATACTGGACAAGAAGCTTCAGATAAAACTCTTTGAGTTACAGAACCGACAAAGAATCTTTCTATATTAGAAAAACCACGTCTTCCCATTATAATCAAATCAAATTTCTCATTATTTGATAGTTTTAATATCTCTTTATATGCAATGCCAACAATAACTTTTTTTTCTATATTTAGATTGGAAACATCAAGATCATTTACTATAATATTCAGCATTTTAGTTTCTTCATTTATTAATTCTTTTAACATTACTTTTCGATTTGATTCAAAAGCAGTTTGAACATTTAAACCAAAATAAGAATACTTATCTTCTGATGGTAAATTTACTACTGTAACAAATGTAACATAACTATTAAAAAGTTTTGCTAATTCTATAGCCTTTTCTGCCGCTTTAATAGAAGCAGTTGACCCATCAATTGGAACTAGTATTTTCTTCATAACTTCCTCCTTTGTATCCACTATATGGAATTTATTGTATTTTATCAGATAATTGAATAACAGTCAATATAACTTCATTTGTTACAAATATTTGAATACAAAAAAAATTTGCTAATACTAGCAATTACTAACGTATAATAAGGTATCAAGATTTTAAATTAATACAAATATCATCATTTTATTGCATTTTTAATGTTATTAAGGTAATATAGTATAATACTTTAATAAAAAAAAGAATATTTAAAAAATATACAAAAATTAACAAAGAAAAATCTAATTGTAGTTAATGAAAACCCATATCCAATGTTGATTAATTATATATTACCTAAACAAGAAAAACCTAAAAGAAAAAGAGTAGAAAAGTATACTTGCAATACTAAAAAAAATGATATATACTAACTTTTAATTAAAGTAGGTTGGTGTTAATAATATAGATGACTTACTGAAGGCATTTCAAATTTTTAGAAAATTAAAAGGGTGATAGTATGCGTATAGCTGTAATAGACGGTAAAGGCGGAGGCATAGGATGTCAAGTAGTAGAGAGGTTGAAATCTTTGAAAAACAGTGATATTGAAGTGATTGCACTGGGGACGAACTCTCAAGCAACTTCTAATATGTTGAAGGCTGGAGCTGATGATGGATCAACTGGAGAAAATGCAATTGCATGGATGAGTAGTAAAGTTGATATAATAATTGGACCTTTGGCAATTATTTCTGCAAATTCTATGATGGGTGAAATTAGTCCTAAAATGTCAGAAGCTGTTGCTAGTAGCAGTGCTAGAAAACTTCTTTTGCCAGTCAGTAAATGTAATATAGATGTTATTGGACTTGATAACTTGCAGTTTAAAACAATATTTATTGAATTAACAGAAACAATAAAAAAAATATTAAAAGAGCAAAACCATGGATTTTCTAATTAAGAACTTTCATGGTTTTTATTAACATAAGAATTTGAAAGAATCTGTTAAAATATGATAAATTCAAAATTTTCCTGACGAGAAAATCATTGAGACTACTATAGCCATGTGATATAATTTAGTAATATGTTCAGTAAAAAAAGTTTAATATAGATACGGAGGAAAAATGAGTTTATTAAGTGGATTAAACGAAAAACAAAGAGAAGCTGCAGCTCATGATAAAGGTCCTATACTTGTTATAGCAGGGGCAGGCACTGGGAAGACAAGAGTTTTAACTCATCGCATTGCAAACTTAATTGAAACAGGAAAAGCAAAGCCATGGGAGATTTTAGCCATTACATTTACAAATAAAGCAGCTAATGAAATGAAAGAAAGAATTGGACAACTTATAGACTACTCAATTGATAAAATGTGGATAGGAACATTTCACTCCATATGTGTGCGAATATTGAGAAGAGATATAGATAGATTAGGATATGATAAAAATTTCGTTATTTATGACTCTGATGACCAAAAAACTTTATTGAGAGATTGCATAAAGGAAGTAAATTTAGATAAAAAAAAGTATAATGTAAATGTTATAAAAAGCATTATAAGTAATGAAAAAAACAAAAGAAATACTCCTGACAAATTTATTTCAGAGAATTATGGTAACTTTCAGTTACGAAATACTGGAGAGGTGTTTTCTCTTTATGAAAAAAAATTAAAATCAGCTAATGCACTTGATTTTGATGATTTAATTATTAAAACACTTAAGCTTTTAGAAGTTGATGAGGAAATATTGCATTTATATCAAGAACGTTTCAAATACATACTTGTAGATGAGTATCAAGATACTAATAATGTTCAATATAATTTAGTAAAAATACTAGGGATTAAAAAAACAGGTGAAAGTAATGTATTTGTAGTAGGAGATGAAGATCAATCCATATATGGTTGGAGAGGGGCAGATATAAATAACATCCTTGATTTTGAAAAAGATTTCAAAAAAGCAAAAACGATTAAGTTAGAAAAAAACTATCGTTCTACAAATGTTATTTTAAATGCTGCTAACGGTGTTATTAAAAATAATTGCCAAAGAAAAGGAAAAAATCTTTATACTGATTTCGAAGGGGGAAATTTAATTAGACTCTTTGAAACTGATAATGAAAAAGCTGAAGCTTTTACAGTTGCAGCATTAATGAGAAAAGAAGGAAGAGAAAATAATATTTCTTATTCTGATATGGCAATTCTTTATAGGACAAATGCTCAATCAAGAGCATTAGAAGAAGGTTTAATTAGAGAAGGAATACCATATAAAATCGTTGGTGGTCTGAAGTTCTATGGAAGAAGAGAAATTAAGGATATAATGGCATATTTGATGCTAGTATTTAATCAAAAAGATGATATTAGTTTTAAAAGAATAATAAATGTGCCAAAAAGGAAAATAGGTCAAAAAACAATTGATACTATCTATGAATATGCAATATCAAATAACATATCAATGTTTGATGCTTGTTATGATGTAAAAGAACTTGGCATTACTCCTTCTGCTACAAGAAGTGTTCAAAACTTCATATCTATAATGGAAATGTTAATGATAAAAAAGGATGTAATGTCTCTTAGTGAATTTATTCAAGAAGTATATGAAGATACTGGATATAAATCAATGTTATCTGAAGATGTTACAATAGAGGGTAGAAGTCGTGTAGAAAATATAGATGAATTTTTATCAGCAGCAATGGACTTTGAAGAAAGATATGAAGAAAATAGTATAGAAGACTTTTTATCACATACATCTTTGCTGGCTGATGTTGATAAAACAGATGAATCACAACAGGATAGCGTAACATTAATGACAGTGCATAGTGCTAAGGGACTGGAATATGATACTGTATTTTTGACAGGATTGGAAGAAGGAATATTTCCGATAATTCATCAAGATGAAGAAGACGATATAGAAGAAGAAAGAAGACTTTTCTATGTTGCTGTTACTAGAGCAAAAAGAATGTTATATATAACTTATGCTAATGAAAGAATGCGTTTTGGAAATCATGAAGTTAAAAGCAGGTCGAGATTTTTGAGGGAGGTTCCAGAGGAATGTTTTGAATCTTCAGATTCTGAGACATTTGCAAATAAAAAGCTGGAAACCATAGAAAAGAATAATTCTACTAATAGAAGGAAATCTTATAAAAATAATAATTTATTTAAAGGCGTAATGAACTACGAAGAAAAACAAGAACCTAAACCAAAGCTTAAATCAGACAAATTAAATACTGGAGATAAAATAATGCATAAGGCTTGGGGAATAGGAACTATAGTACAGATGACAGGAGAAGGAGATGACAGAATGGCTGTCATTGCTTTTGATAATAAAGGAATAAAAAATGTTCTAATTAGCTACGCTCCAATTGAAAAGATATAAAGAGGATAAAACTATGGAAAATAAAATTCAATTAATGAAGCAAAAGATTGAATCATTAAATAAAGCTAATAAAGCTTACTATCAAGAAAATAGAGAAATAATGACTAATTTAGAATATGATGCCTTATACGATGAATTGGTACAATTGGAAAAGGAAACGGGCATAACATTATCTAATAGTCCAACAATTCATGTAGGTTATGAATTACTTTCTAATTTACCTAAAGAGCGCCATGATAGGGTGATGTTATCCTTGGATAAAACAAAAGATATATTTGCCTTGAGAAATTGGTTAGGAAACAAAGAAGGTGTACTTTCATGGAAATTAGACGGTTTGACTATTGTACTGACATACAATGGAGGAAAACTTGTTAAAGCTGTTACAAGAGGAAATGGTGAAATAGGAGAGGTAGTAACAAATAATGCTAAAGTGTTTTCGAATATACCAATAAATATTTCATATGATGATTTATTGGTATTACGGGGGGAAGCTGTTATAAGTTACTCAGATTTTCATAAAATTAATAATGAAATAGAAGATATAAATGCAAAATATAAAAATCCTAGGAATTTATGTAGCGGTTCAGTAAGGCAATTGAACAATAAGATAACAGCTGAAAGAAGCGTTAAGTTTTTTGCTTTTTCAGTGGTGAAGGCAGATAAAGTAGATTTTAAAAATTCAAGGTCATCGCAACTGAATTGGTTAAATGAGCAAGGATTTAGTACTGTTGAATATAAAAAAGTGAATTCTTCAAATGTTGAAGAAACAGTTAAATGGTTTGCTGAACATATAACAAAAAACGATATGCCATCTGATGGTTTAGTTTTAACTTATGATGATATCGAATTTGGTCAATCTTTGGGGGCTACAGCTAAATTTCCAAGAGATTCAATTGCTTTTAAGTGGAAAGATGAAATTAAAGAAACAAAATTATTAGAAATAGAATGGAGTGCATCACGAACAGGTTTAATAAATCCTATAGCAATTTTTGAACCGGTTGAGTTGGAGGGAACAACTGTAAGTCGTGCAAGTGTTCATAATTTGAGTATATTAGAAAACTTGGAGCTAGGAATTGGTGATACTATAAATGTATATAAAGCTAATATGATAATTCCTCAAATTTCTGACAATTTAACAAGAAGTGGGAAAGTTAATATTCCTAATCATTGTCCAGTATGTAATGGTGCAACTGCAATAAAAAATGACAAGGACATAAAAACACTTTATTGTATTAACGATGAATGCTTAGCTAAGCAAATTAAGTGGTTTACTCATTTTGTTAGCAGGGATGCAATGAATATTGAAGGATTATCAGAAGCTACAATAGAAAAGTTAATAGCAAAGGGTTTAATTAAGGAACTTGCAGATATTTTTCACGTAGAAAAATTCAAAGATGAAATTATTGTCATGGAAGGATTCGGAGAGAAATCATTTAATAATTTAGTGTCTTCTGTTAATAAAGCAAAGAAAACGACACCTGCAAGGCTTCTTTATAGTCTCGGAATACCTAATGTTGGTTTATCTAATGCAAAGTTAATATGCAAAAAATTCAATTATAAGTGGGAATTAATTCAAAATGCAAACTTTGACGAATTAATAGAAATTAATGGCATTGGTGAGGTTATGGCTAATGCATATATTAAGTTTTTTAGGGATGATAAGAAAATAAGTATTATTGAAGATATTCTTAAAGAAATAGAATTTGAGGAATTTGAAGAAACTATAGTTAAGCAAATATTTGAAAATATTAATTTTGTTATAACAGGATCAGTAACACATTTCAAGAACCGAGATGAACTAAAAGAAACTATAGAGAAAATGGGGGGAAAAGTAACAGGCTCTGTTACATCTAAAACTAATTTTTTAATTAACAATGATAATTTGTCTAATTCATCAAAAAATAAAAAGGCGAAGGAATTAAATATTCCAATTATTACAGAAAACCAATTTGTTGAATGGCTTGATAATGGAGAAACACCACGGGACGCATAAAATGCGTTCCCTACATTTTGTAATGTATGTATTGACGCATATCGCAATAACGTTGTGCCCCGATATTTTGTATGTATGCATTGCATGCATACCGCGAAACGATTGTGCCCCGATATTTTGTAGGGTATGCATTGCATGCATACCGCGAAACGATTGTGCCCCGATATTTTGTAGGGTATGCATTGCATGCATACCGTGATACGATTGTGACTTGATAATGTGTAGAGGTTTGCTTTAATAGCAGACCTTTTTTGTTTTAAATCACTCGATATTGGAACCTTGTTCAATAATAATTATAAATTTTAGTAATATTTATTAAAATTTTATAATTATTGACAATATTATTAAATTGTTGTAGAATAAATGAGAACTAAGTTCCAGAAAGTACGTACAAAAGTGGAAAAAATATTTTTGTAATAGCGTTTTATTTGAATTTTTGACAAAGGGGGATTTACATAGCTGTTTAAAAACTAATGTAGAAAAATTTTTAGGAAATTGATTTCAAAATATGTAAAAATAGAATAATAAATCAATAAATTATTATTTAGAACTAAAACTATGAAAACAAACGAGGAGAAAAATCTTATGAAAACATTCAATAAATATATTGCGTTTTTTCTAGTAATTACAATAGCTTTAACAACTATTACAGCATGCAGCTCAAGCACAAATCAAAATACTTCTAATGAAAATGGTGAAACAAGAACAGATTTTGTTTATGGTATAAGTTCAGAGCCATATTCGCTTGATCCTATGACATTTGCTATGATGAGTGCATTTACAGTAACATATGGATTATATGATAACTTAGTAGAAGTGGCAGATGATGGTACATATAAACCTAGCTTAGCTGAAGAAATAATAGTTTCTGAAGATGGTCTAGAATATACGATACCTATAAAACAGGATGTAAAATTCCATGATGGAAGCATTTTAACAGCAGAAGATGTAAAATTTTCAATAGATCGTACAATTGAAAAGGGCTGGGCAGCAGATATGACAGCTTTTATAGATAGTGTATCTCTTGTTGATGAAAATACAGTTAAAATTACATTAATTAAACCATTTGGTGGAATGATTGGTAGTTTAGCATCACCGTTTTTTGCGATTATGAGTAAAAATTACGTTGAGACAAAGGGAGATGATGCAATAAAACGTGAACCAATGGGAACAGGAGCATATATATTGAAGGAATGGATTATAGGAGATCATATTACATTAGAAGCTAATGAAGAATATTTCCAAGGTGCTCCTTCAATGAAGACTATAAATATAAGACCTATTACAGATAAAAACACAGGATTAATAGCACTTGAAAATAAAGAAATAGATGCATATTTAAATGTAAATACATCTGATATATCAATAGTAGAAGAAAATAAAGATTTAGCTTTTTATAGTACAGACCAGGCTTCAGTATTAACCCTCAATATGAATATAGAAGCAAAACCTTTAGATGATGTTAGATTGCGTAAAGCAATTAGTTATGCAATTAATAGAGAAGATATTATTGCAGGAGCATTAGAAGGTTTTGGGAAATCAGCAAATTCACCTATACCAACAGTTTGCGATGGATATTCTGCAGATGTAAAAGGGTACGAACATAATATAGAAAAAGCGAAAGAATTATTGAATGAAGCTGGATTAAATGATGTTACATTAGTATTAAAATTAAAAGAAGATGCTAAAAATCAAAAAGTTGCTCAAATTATTCAATCAAATTTGAAAGAAGCAGGAATTAATCTTGATATTGAAGTAATGGAAGCAGGCGCTTATTCAACAGATATTTATTCAAATGGAAATTATGAACTTACTTTAGGTTCATGGTCAGCTATGTTTTTAGATGCTTATTCAGTAGTTTATAGTCAGTTCCACAAGGATTGTTATGGTCCAACTGGTAATATAACTCATGTAGTAGCTGAAGATCTTTCTAATCTATTAGATGAAGCTGCTCAAGTAAGTGAAACAGAAAAAGTTAGTGCATATGAAGCAGTAGTAGAAAATATTTTTGAAAATGCATATAATATACCTTTGATATTTGAACAAACAACTATAACAACAAATGCAAATTTAAAAGGAGTTGCTCCAAGTCCTTTAGGAATATATATGTTTAAAGATTTTTCATGGTAATTTGAAATATATTATATAAGTGATTTTAAATATTTATTATTTGAAATCACTTATAATTTATTGATTAGAAGGAGAAGCAGATGTTAAAGTATATATTAAAAAGGTTATTTATGATGCTTTTTGTTGTGCTGGGTATTTCTTTTATTATATTTCTTATTATGAATTTAACACCAGGTAACCCTGCACAATTGATTTTAGGGCAAAGTGCTTCAGCAGAGAATGTAGCAAAATTAGAGGCGGAATTAGGACTTGATTCACCTTTTTTTGTTAGATACTTTAAATTTATTTTTGATGCTATGAAAGGTGACTTTGGGCTATCATATCAAACTCGCTTGCCAGTATTTGAAGAAATCATGGTTCGCTTTCCAATAACATTCAAACTTTCAAGTATTGCAATGCTCGTTGCAACTATAATAGGAATACCAGTTGGAGTAATTTCTGCAGTTAGACAATATTCTTTTACTGATGCTGTCAGTATGGTAACTGCAATGTTATTTGCTTCTATTCCATCATTCGTTATGGGATTAATTTTAATGTTGATATTTAGTCTTAATTTACATTGGTTTCCTGCTACAGGAGTTTATTCATGGGATAGTTATATTCTTCCTGCAATTACTTTGTCTACAGCTACTATGGCTACATTAGTTCGTATGACAAGATCTACAATGCTTGAAGTAATAAAACAAGATTATATAAGGACAAGTAGAGCTAAAGGAGTTCCAGAAAAGTCAGTTATACTTAGACATGCATTAAGAAATGCATTATTGCCTATTATAACTGTAATAGGTGTTGATTTTGGATACTTATTAGGTGGTACAGTAATAATAGAGTCGGTTTTTGCTATTCCAGGTTTAGGAACCTTACTGATTAATTCTATTCGTATGAAGGACACGCCTTCTGTTATGGCAACTGTAATGTTTGTTACATTAGCATATAGTTTTGTTAATTTAGTGGTTGATATTATTTATGCTTTTATAGATCCACGTATCAAATCACAATATGTAAGGAGTTAGTAACATGAAGAATAGTGATAAAAAAATATATAAAAACAGAAGTCAAATAGTATCAGTATTATATCGTTTAAGTAAAAATAAACTGGCGATGTTTGGTCTTTTATTGTTAATTTTTATGGTGATAATTGCTATATTCGCAGATATTATAGTTGATTACGATGAAATGGCTATTGGTCAAAATATAGAGTTGCGTCTTCAAACACCTTCCAAAGATCATTGGTTTGGAACTGATCATTTTGGTCGTGATATATTTGCTAGAATAATCCATGGATCTAGAATTTCACTATCTCTTGGAATTATAGCAATGTTTATTGCAGTAGCAACTGGGTCAATCATAGGAGCCGTTGCTGGTTATTATGGAGGTAGAATAGATAATATAATTATGCGATTTATGGATATTTTACTTGCTATACCGCCTATATTGATGTCAATATCTATTGTTGCAGCATTAGGACAAAGTATAATAAATTTGTTAATTGCATTATCAATTGCATATGTTCCTGTTTTTGCACGTGTTATCAGGTCTTCGATTTTATCAGTTAAAGGTGAGGAATTTATTGAGGCGGCTAAAGCTTGTGGTACTAGTGATAAAAGAATTATATTTAAACATATTATACCAAATGCAATTGGTCCAATAATAGTACAAGCAACTCTTGCAATGGGTGCTACTATATTGATTATTTCTTCATTAAGTTTTATGGGTTTAGGAATCAAACCTCCTGCACCAGAATGGGGAACTATGTTATTTGAAGGGCGTGACTTTATTCGTCAAGCTCCATATTTGATTTTGTTCCCAGGTGCGGCAATTACAATTTCAGTTATATCCCTTAATCTATTAGGCGATGGATTACGAGATGCCCTTGATCCTAGATTAAAGGATTAATTATACTATTGAAAGGAACGATATGTATGTCAAGTAACTTATTAAATATTAAAAATTTAAATGTAGAATATAAGACTGATGAAGGAATATCTCATGTATTAAATAATGTAACTCTTTCTATTAATAAAGGTGAGACATTAGGACTAGTAGGAGAAACAGGAGCTGGAAAGACAACAACTGCACTTTCTATAATGCGTCTTTTACCTAAAAAGACAGGTTATATAAAAAATGGTGAGATAATATTTGATGAAAATAAAAATCTTCTAAATCTAAAAGAAGCTGAAATGCGTTTGATTAGAGGAGAAAAGATTTCAATGATATTTCAGGATCCTATGACAAGTTTGAATCCTGTTATTAAGGTAGGAGATCAAATTCGCGAATCTCTTGAAATACATCGTCCTGATATGACAAATACTGAAATGGATAAAAGAGTTGATGAAATATTGGAAATGGTTGGGATTCCATCTTCAAGAAAAAATGAATATCCCCATCAGTTTTCAGGAGGAATGAAACAAAGAGTAGTAATTGCAATTGCCTTATCATGTGAACCTGAGTTGTTAATTGCAGATGAGCCAACAACAGCACTTGACGTTACGATACAAGCACAAGTATTACATATGATGGATAACCTAAAAACTAAATTAAATACATCAATGATATTAATTACTCATGACTTGGGAATAGTGTCTCAAACTTGCGAGAAAGTAGCTGTAATGTATGCTGGTTCTATTATTGAATATGGTACAGCAGAAGAAATTTTTTTAGGAAACAGCCATCATCCATATACAACAGGTTTGTTTGGTTCTATACCAGACATAAAAGTATCTACAAGTAGACTTTCGCCTATTGAAGGTTTGATGCCAGATCCTATGGATTTACCAAAAGGTTGTATCTTTCATCCTCGTTGTCCTAAATGTTTTGATAAATGTAGAACAATTGAACCAGATGTTATTGATATAAATGGTGAACATAAAATTAAATGTCATCTTTATAAGAAAGGAAAAGACCATGAATAAAACACCACTTTTAAAGATAAACAAATTAAAAAAATATTTTGATACACCTAAGGGAAAACTTCATGCAGTAGATGGAATTAATTTATCAATTAATAAAGGTGATACTCTTGGAATAGTTGGTGAATCTGGTTGTGGTAAAAGTACACTGGGAAGAACTGTATTAAGGCTAATAGAGCCAACTGAAGGTGAAATATATTATGATAATGAAAATATAGTATCATATAATAAAGAAAAAATGAAACTGCTAAGGTTAAAAATGCAGATAATTTTTCAAGATCCTTATTCTTCGTTAAATCCTCGTTTATCTGTTGCTGGAATTATTGCAGAACCTATGATTGTAAATAAAATGTATAGAAGTAAATCTGAATTAAATGAAAAGGTACGCGAGTTAATGGAAACAGTTGGATTAGCTCCTAGATTAATGAATTCATATCCTCATGAATTAGATGGTGGTCGTCGTCAACGTATAGGTGTAGCAAGGGCATTAGCAACTAACCCAAATTTTATTGTATGCGATGAGCCAGTATCTGCATTAGATGTTTCAATACAAGCTCAAATTTTAAATTTAATGATGGATTTACAAGAAAATAAGGAACTTTCATATATGTTTATAACTCATGATCTTAGTGTTGTAAAGCATATATCAGATAATATAGCTGTTATGTATTTAGGTCAATGTGTAGAATATGCTTCAACAGAAGAATTGTTTAAAAATCCTACTCATCCCTATACAAAAGCATTATTAGCTGCTATACCTGTTATAGACATAACAAAAAAAGGTAAAAAGCCAGATCTTTTGAAAGGTGAGGTTACATCACCAATTAATCCACCTGTAGGTTGTCGTTTTGCTTCTAGATGTAAATATGTAAGTCAGCGATGTAAAGAAGAAAATATTAGTTTAAAAAAAGTAGATGATAATCATTATGCAGCTTGCATTCTGATTTAGCGGTAAATTGTAGCTATATTAAAATTGGGGAGGATGGATTTAATGGATCGACTATTATTTAATTACGCAGATCTTATATTACAAAGAGGAGTAGCATTAGAAAAAAATCAAATTTTAGTCATAGAAACATCAACTGACACAATTGATTTTTTAAGAATATTAACAAAACAAGCTTATGAATTAGGAGCAAAAGATGTTGTAGTACATTATACAGATCATGAACTAACTAAAATTCGATTACAGCATGCAAGCGTTGAGACATTAACAGATGTTCCTAACTGGTGGATAGAATCCCAAACATATTACGGTGATAACGATGCATGTTTTCTAAGATTGATAAGTGAAGACCCAGATGGATTGCGAGAAGTTGATCATGAAAAACTTTCTCTTTGGAAAAAAGCTACTGCAACACCTTTAAATGAATTAAATTTCAAGAAAAAAGAAAATATGTTAAAGTGGAGTGCAGCAGCAGTACCTAATAAAAAATGGGCTCAAAAAGTATTTCCTAATTTAAAAGAAGATGAAGCATTTAATGAACTTTGGAAATCCATATTAAAATCATGTTATGTTAATGAACAAAGTGGTTTATTAGGTTGGGATGAACATATTGAAGATTTAAAAAATAACGTAGTAAAATTAAACAACTTAAATTTAAAAACTCTTCGCTTTAAAAATAAGCTGGGAACAGATTTAGAAATTGGTATATGTGAAGATGGAATATTTGCAGGAGGAATTTGTCATTGTCCAGAACCAGATGGTGTTATATTTGCTCCAAATATACCTAGTGAAGAAATATTAACTACTCCACATAGATTTAAAGTTAATGGAACAGTATATAATTCATTTCCTTTATCTTATTCAGGAAATATTATTGATAAATTTTATTTAAAATTTAAAGATGGTATAGTTGTTGATTACAATGCAGCTATAGGCGAGGAAATTCTAAAAGGTATTTTAGATACAGATGAAGGAACTAGACGTTTAGGAGAAGTAGCTTTTGTTCCGTATAATTCACCTATTAATAAGATGGGAATTATATTTTATAATACTTTATTTGATGAAAACGCTTCATGTCATCTTGCTTTGGGAGCTGGTTATACAGATGTTATAAAAGGAAAAGACAGAAGTAAGTCTGCACTGATAGACAAGGGTTTGAATACTTCAGCATTACATGTTGATTTTATGTTTGGCTCAGAAGACATGGAATGTATTGGAACAACATATGATAATAAAGAAATAACAATATTTAAAAATGGTTTATTTATTATTTAAATATAATTAAGTGACGTTTGTATTACTATAAAATTACAGGAGAAATGCAATGAAGCACCGTTTTTTATCAAAAAGGTATTGGAATTCTAAAGAAACTGCAATGGGTGAGAGTGGAAAACTAACAAATGAATATAGTGATTTAATAAATTTAAGTTTAGGAGATCCAGACTTAATTACTGATGAAAGAATTATAGATGCTGCTATGAATGATGCAAAATGTGGTCATACTCATTATACTGATTTTTTAGGTGATTTGGAATTAAGAAATGAAATATTAAAATATTATAAAGATGATTACAATTTAAATTATACAGATGATGAGATAATGGTAACTACAAGCGGATGCCATGCAATGTGGTTGGTTTTAGAGGCTATTTTAGATGATGGAGATGAAGTAATTATTCATGAACCATGTTTTACTCCATACCCACAACAAATAGAACTTGCAAGAGGTAGGACAGTTGTTTTAGAAACATATGAAGAAGAGGAATTCCAAGTTAATGTAGAAAGATTAGAAAAATTAATTACAAATAGAACAAAGGCATTAATTGTAAATACGCCTAATAATCCGACAGGTACATGCTTTAGCGAAGATACAATAAATGATATATCATTTATTGCTAAAAAATATGATTTAATAATTATAGCTGATGATATATATACATCTTTTAGTTATTCGGAACCTTTTATTCCAATTTCATCTATTGATGGTATGAAAGAAAGAACTATAACTATTGGAAGCTTTTCGAAGAATTTTGTTATGACGGGGTGGAGAGTTGGTTATGTAGTAGCTCCAGATTATATTATTAAAACGATAGTAAATATAAATGAAAACAATGTATTTACAGCACCTTCAGTTTCACAAAGGGCTGCAATTTATGCTTTAAGAATGAGAAAAGAAATTAGTAATTACATCGTAGAAGAATATAAAAAAAGAATGTATTATTCATATAAAAGAATATGTAATATACCAAATATGTCTACTCTTTCTCCAAGAGGAAGTATTTATTTATTTGTTAATATTAAAAAAACAGGACTAAGCAGTACTGAAGTATGTAATAAATTACTTGATGAAGCACATATATTAGCCCTTCCAGGAAACACATTTGGGAGTTGTGGTGAAGGATATATAAGATTAGCTTTAACAGTAAGCATAGAAAAATTAAAAATAGCATTTGATAGAATAGAAAAGATGGATATTTTCAATTAAAAGAAGATTAATATAGCAATGATATAAAGAAACCATTATATAGAACATAGGCTCGTGCAAGTTGACTATTTATACAAAATGTGGTAAAATAAACAAATAATCAATCTATTCGGTTCTTTGAAAAAAATTATTATTGAGGATGAATGTGTAATGGTAAAAGAAACTAAAAAAAAAGGAAAAAGTACTAATGATATAAACTCAACAGATAAAATATTAAATGTAATTGAGTGTATATTTAAAGAAAAAGAAATTTCTTTTACAGAAATCAAAGAAGAGTTAAATATTCCGAAATCTACATTACATAGAATATTACTTTCTCTAGAAAAAAGAGGGTATATATCTAGAAATGATGTATCTGACAAATATAGCTTAGGAGTTAAATTTATATATTATGGTGAAACTATAAAATCAAATTTAACATTATCAAAAATATCTGAAAGCATATTAAAAGATTTAGCTAATGAAATTGGTGAAACAGTTAATATAGGAATTCTTTATAATGATAGTGTTTTAAATATTTTGTCAGTGAAAGGTGAAGAATCAGTATTAACTTCAAAATTAATACCAATATCTCCACTTAATTGTTCATCAATAGGTAAGATATTTTTAGCGATAAAAAATGATATAGAATTAATTACATATTTTTCTAACAATAATTATGAAAAAAGGACAGAAAATTCTATTTGTACTTTGGATAAATTTAAAGTAGAACAAAATTCAATATTAAATTCACAAATATCATTTGATGATGAAGAATATGAATATGGGCTTTTCTGTATAGCAACACCTTTAAAAAATCATAATGGTATAATTAACGCTGCAGTTAGTATTACTGGTCCTAAAGTGCGAATGAAAATGAAAAATATCGATTTAATTCAAAAAAAATTAATTGATAAGGCATCAGTAATAAATGATATACTTATTAAGATAAAATTTGATTTTAACTATTAAATTTAATAATATATAAATAATTGATGTTTCATATCGTAGGGGACGCATTGCATGCGTCCCGCGGTATGCATAAAATGCATACCCTACAATGTAAAGTTGATTTTCGATATTCGTGAGATCTTTCACTATCAGACAAGTAGGGGACGCATTGTATGCGTCCCGAAATATGCATTGCATGCGTCCCGTGGCATTATATATAAAAAAGACGGAGGTAAAAATGGCACTTAGGATTTTAATGTATTTTGGTCTTTTAGTAGTAGGTTGGATGCTTAGTAGCAAAGGATTAATACATGAAAAACTTATGATGAAAATTTCTAATATCCAATCTATAATCTTATTTTCACTAATATTTATAATGGGTATAAGAGTAGGAATGGACGAACAGGTAGTATCATCTATAGGTCAAATAGGAATAAAGGCTGCAGTTTTTGCAGTAATAACTGCAGGGTTAAGTGTGTTATTTGTATTTATAGCTAGGAAAAAACTTATTACTGATATAAACATTACTGGAGGCACAAATGACTAAAAATATATTGTTAGTATTAGTTGTAGGAATATTATCTGGCTTATTTTTATTGCCTGAAAGCGTTTATAATAGTACAGGCATATTATTAGATATAGGTCTGTGTCTTTTGCTATTCTTTGTTGGTATAGATTTAGGAAGCAATAAGGATATATTCAAAAATTTAAAGCAAGTTGGATTTAAAATACTCATAGTACCAACAGCAACAATTATTGGGAGTTTACTAGGGGGAGTAATTTGTAGTATAATATTTGATATAGATATATTTGGAGCATTGGCAGTTGCTTCTGGAATGTCATGGTATACATTATCAGCTATAATTATTACACCAATTTCTGCTGAATTAGGTGCAGTAGCATTTTTATCTAATGTTTTTAGAGAAATAATTGCTTTTATTACTATTCCAATGATTGCTAAACATATAGGATATTTAGAAACAATAGCTGCTGGAGCAGCAATAAGCATGGATACAGGTTTGCCTATTATTACAAGAAATACAAGCCAAGAGGTTGTAATAATATCTTTTATTAGTGGAGTAATATTATCATTATCCGTTACTTTTCTAGTTCCAATTTTTGTAGGACTAATGTAATAATTATGGGAATAAAATGCCAATGGGTAAGCATAAATATAAGAAGGGGAGTGAAAAAATGACTATAATATATATTACAAGACATGGTGAAACTGAATGGAATAGGCAATGTAGATTTCAAGGTAGTATAAATTCTGAATTAACAGAAAAGGGAATTTTAGGAGCAGAACTATTGTCTCATCGTATAGAAGAAATAGATTTAGATTATATAATATCAAGCCCTCTAAAAAGAGCTTATCATACTGCCGAAATAGCTAGGGGTAATAAAAATATAGAAATAATAAAACATTCAGGTTTTCAAGAAATAAGTTTAGGAGACTTTGAGGGTATGCGTTACGATGAAATAATGATAAGTAATGAAGATACTCTTAAGAAAATTGAAGAAAATCCATTTGAAAACAGATATCCTAATGGAGAAAATTTACATGAATTTTACAATAGGGTTGTTAGTGCTTTTAAAGAAGTAGTAGAAAAACATAAAGGTAAAAAAACATTAATTGTTGCCCATGGTGGAACTATTAAATGCATTGAATCTTATATAAATAAATTAAAAATAAATAAGAATTGGATGGGAAGTGTAGTAGAAAATTGTAGCTTATCATGTATTGAAATAGATGATAATAATCAAATAAAGAGAATTTTCTATAATGATACAGAACATCTAAAAGGAAGTTTAGTTAATAATTAAATTATAGTAAATTTAGAACTCTATCATGGATTTTATAAATAGTATGATAGAGTTTTTTTATGCAAAACATAGAAAGGTGGCAAACGTTAGCATGTCTTATTTAATTAGTGAAATCTAATAAAATAAAGTTTAAACTATTTAAATTTAATTTTATTAAAATTATTTGTTGAAAAGTTAATAAAACAATGTTACACTGTTTTCTATAAGTTTATATATGAAGCACAGTAGTTTGTGTTTTGTGGATAGGAGGACGAAATGAAAAGTTTCAAGAGGATTTTAGTTGCTAATCGTGGTGAAATAGCGATAAGAATTTTTAGAGCTTGCAGGGAACTAGGTATTAGAAGTGTAGCTATTTATTCAGAAGAAGATAAAAATTCACTTTTTAGAACAAAAGCTGATGAGTCATACCAAATAGGGAAAAACAAAAAGCCTGTTGATGCCTATTTAGGAATAGATGAAATAATAAGTCTTGCTAAGTCCAAAGGAGTAGATGCAATACATCCTGGTTATGGACTATTGTCAGAAAATACAGAATTTGCTCGCAAATGCGAAGTAGAAGGTATAGTATTTATTGGCCCGAATTATATGATGATGGATAAACTTGGGGATAAGATTAAATCAAAAATTGTTGCTAAATCTGTAGGTGTTCCAACAATACCAGGTATTGAAGGAGCTGTTAAATCTGAGGAAGACGCAAGAAAATTCGCAGAATATTGTGGATATCCTGTAATATTAAAGGCATCTGCCGGAGGTGGCGGAAGGGGTATGCGTATTGTTGGCCGCCAAGAGGATTTAATAAGAGAATTCAAAAGTGCTCAAAGTGAAGCTAAGAAAGCCTTTGGGATTGATGATATATTTATAGAGAAATACTTAGACAAACCTAAGCATATAGAGGTCCAAGTTTTAGGAGATAACTATGGCAATATTGTTCATTTATATGAAAGAGATTGCTCAATTCAAAGAAGGCATCAAAAGGTTGTAGAATTTACACCAGCAATAAATATTACTAAAAAGCAGAGAGAATCAATCTGTAATGATGCCTTGAAAATTGCAAAAGCGGTTAATTATAGAAGTGCAGGTACCGTAGAATTTTTAGTTGATAAAGAAGGTAATCATTATTTCATAGAAATGAATCCAAGAATACAGGTTGAACACACAGTAACTGAAATGGCAACAGGAATTGATATTGTACAGTCACAAATTTTAATTGCTCAAGGCTATAGATTGGATTCTGATGAAGTAAATATAAAATCGCAAGATTCAGTAGAACATAGAGGTTTTGCTATACAATGCAGGGTAACAACAGAAGATCCTGCTAATAACTTTGCACCAGATACAGGTAAGATAGATGTTTACAGAACGGGTTCTGGATTTGGTATAAGATTAGATGGAGATAATGGCTTTACAGGAGCGGTTATTAGTCCTTATTATGATAGTTTGCTAGTTAAAGTAACTTCTTGGGCTAGAAGTTTTAATGATGCTATAAATAAAAATGCTAGAGCCCTTAGAGAGGTAAAAATACTTGGAGTTAAAACCAACATTGGATTTCTTTTAAATGTATTAAATCATGAAAGCTTTAGAAAAGGTTTATGTGATACTGGATTTATTGCTGATAATCCATCTCTATTAAATGTAAGAGGTGGAGAAGATAAAGAGTTAAAAGTACTTAATTATATAGGTAATATATTTGTAAATGAAACAAAAGGTGTAAAACCCCAGTTTGATGTACCTGTTGTGCCTAAATCAGATAATAAGATTAAACCAGGATTGAAGCAATTATTAGATGAAAATGGTCCAACTGAAGTATCTAAATTTGTATTAAAAGAAAAAAAACTTTTATTAACTGATACTACAATGAGGGATGCTCATCAATCTTTAATGGCAACTCGAGTAAGAACTGTTGATATGGAAAAAATAGCACCTACAATATCACATTATGCAAGTGATTTATTTTCTGTTGAAATGTGGGGGGGAGCAACTTTTGACGTCGCATATAGATTTTTAAAAGAAGATCCTTGGGAAAGACTAAAGGTTTTACGTGGCAAAATGCCTAATATTTTATTTCAGATGCTGTTAAGAGGAGCAAATGCAGTTGGGTATAAGAATTATCCTGACAATGTAATCAGGCAATTTATCAAATCTTCAGCAAAAGCAGGTATTGATGTATATCGTATTTTTGATTCATTGAACTGGATGGAAGGGATGGAAGTAGCAATAGATGAAGTATTAAATCAAAATAAAATAGCTGAAGCAAGTATTTGTTATACTGGTGATATATTAGATGAATCTAGAGACAAATATACTTTAAAATATTATGTAGACTTTGCTAAAAAACTTGAAAAAAGAGGAGCTCATATATTAGCAATAAAAGATATGTCTGCTCTTTTAAAACCAATGGCTGCTGAAAAACTTGTCAAGGCACTTAAAAACGAATTGATGATACCCATTCATTTACACACACATGATACAAGTGGTAATGGAGTTGTAACTGTGTTTTCTGCTGCAAAGGCAGGTGTAGATATCGTTGATACAGCTTTTAATTCAATGGCAGGTTTAACAAGCCAGCCTCCTCTTAACTCAGTAGTTGCTGCTTTAATGAATACTGAAAGAGATACAATGCTTAACTTAGATCATATGCAACAAATATCTGATTATTGGGAATCTGTAAGGCCAGTATATAATAAGTTTGAATCAGGGTTAAAAACAGGGACTGCAGAGATTTATAAATATGAAATACCCGGCGGTCAATACTCTAATTTAAAACCACAAGTTGAAAGTTTTGGATTAGGACATAGATTTGAGGAAGTCAAAGAAATGTTTAAAACAGTAAATGAAATGCTTGGGGATATTGTAAAGGTAACACCTTCATCTAAAGCAGTTGGTGACATGGCAATATTTATGGTGCAAAATGACTTAACTTCTGAAAATATTTACAATAAAGCTAAGGATATGGACTTCCCAGATTCTATAGTATCTTACTTTGAAGGAATGATGGGTCAACCTGAAGGAGGTTTCCCAGAAGAACTTAGGAAATTAGTGTTAAAGGATAAAAAACCAATTGATTGTAGACCGGGAGAGTTATTAGAATCAGAGAATTTTGATGAAATTAAAAAAATGCTTAAAGAAAAATATAATTTATTAGGAACTGATGAAGAAGCATTGAGCTATGCTTTGTATCCAAAAGTATTTGAAGATTATATCAACAGCTTAGAAATAAATGGAAACCTTAGGCTTATGGGAAGTGATATATTTTTTCATGGATTGGAAGAAGGAGAAACTTGTGAAGTTAAAATAGCAGAAGGTAAAAAATTAGTTATTAAGCTTGTTGAAGTAAAAATAAACGATGATGGTACAAAGGATTTAGCTTTTGAAGTAAATGGAAACAGAAGAGTAGTTACTATTAAAGATAAAAATGCTATAATTGCTAAAAGTACATCTGCAGAAAAGGTAATGGCAGATACAGGCAATCAGTATGAGGTTGGTGCTAATATACCTGGGAATGTATTTAAAATTCTTATTAAGGAAGGAGATAAGGTTGAGGCAGGTCAGCCTATAGCAGTATTAGAGGCTATGAAAATGGAAACTAATGTATTAGCTCCTTTAGCTGGAACTGTTAACAAAATACATGTAAAAGAAGGTCAACGAGTAGTGGCAGGCGAATTAGTAGCAGAATTAGAATAATATATTAAAAATAATGCAGGTATTATTACCTGTATTATTTTAGTTTAATATTATTTACTGATTGTACACGTAAACAACCAACTGTCCACAAACTATTGACATATTTTAAAAATCAGTTATATTAAAGATAAGATATAATTAAATTATTGGAGGTAGCAATGATTAATTATTTAACAAATAATATAACTGAATATTTTTGTTCAAATAATATTATTACAGACGATGAAAAAGATATATATATTTATGGATTGCAATTAATTATATCATCAGTTGTAGGAATAATATTAATAATTTCTTTAGGTTTTATTTTAAATAATATTATAAATTCTATATTGTTTTTAATTACCTTTATATCTATAAGGATGTATTCAGGAGGATATCATGCAAATTCATATATTAAATGCAATGTATCTTTAGTAATTATATATTTATTATCAATAGTAGTAATATCAATTATACCATATAACTATATTTCAATAATGTATATAAGTATGATAATTTTAACTATATATATTATTATAAAATATTCTCCAGTTGATAATAAAAATAAAAAATTAACAAATAATCAGAAAAAGAGAAATAAGAAGGTAACACTTATACTATTATTTACATTTTATTTAATTGGAATAGCTACATATAAAATAAATAGTCAGATTTTTTATACAATTATAGTTACCATGTTTTTTGTGGCAGCTTTAATTATAAAAAAAATAATAGAAGAAGGAGGTGTAACTAATGAATAATATGAAAAAAACTGTACTTGGAATGATAGCAAAACAGGTTAAGAAAACAGCTAGTTCGGCAGCAGGTTCTACATCATTCTGGGGATTGCATCAGCCAAAAGAGCCAGAATGTCTAAGAAGTAATAAGTAAACAATGTTAATCTGTTTTTGGGGTGATTCCATTGGGAAAGTTAATTAAACACTATTATTTTAGTAAGGGGGGATAATAAATGAAAAAAAAACTAAAAATAGTGGTTTTGGTTTTCTTAACATTAGCTTTCATATCAGTTCAGATTAATATTACATTTGCTAATCAAGGAATGCTAATAAATGAAAACTCGTACATTGATTATCGTTGAAGTAACTAGTAGTTAGTATTTGATTTGAAATTTAAAGGAAGGTAGAGTTAATACTCTAATAGGATTTTAATTAGCCTATGAATGATTTGATTGAAAGAGAATTTATAAGAAGATGTATCACTGATATGTAGATTTTGTCGAAATTACAAATATCAGAGATACATCTTCTATGCATAGTAGATTATTATATTCATAAATATTGAATCTTATTTATACTTATTGGATTTAGCTTAATGCAACTCTTACTATAAGATACCTGAATTCTTGAGCAAATTAAAAAATTATGTTAAAATGTTTATATTATAAAAGTTATTACTATGCAGATATAATTTATTATGCAGTTACTGATAATATATATTCATTTTCATTAAAGCATTGTGCATTTTGATTTAGGGGGGATAATATGAGCTACTTTAGAATTGGTATTTGTGATGATGAAGAAATAATATTGGACAAGTTATATCAGTTAATAAGGAATAAATTTGAGAAAATTAATTGTGATTTTGACATAAATAAATTTAATAATGCAAAATCTCTTATTAATTCTCATTCAAAGGATGATTATGACATTGTTTTTTTAGATATTGATATGCCTAAAATAAATGGTATAGAAGTAGCTCAAAATATAAGGATAAGTAGTCCAAATACAATAATTATCTTTGTAACAGGTAAGGATGAACTTGTTTACGAGTCTTTTAAGGTTCAGCCATTTAGATTTATATTGAAATCTAAATTAGTTGAAGAACTTACAGAAGCTATTATAGAAGCACATAAATTATTAGAAAAAAATACATATAAAATACATATTAAAATTGATAATAAACCGTATGAGATTGATGTTAATAGTATTTTGTATATAGAAAGCAGTAGAAACTATATAATTATAAATACAGTGAGTAACAAACAATATAAATACAAAGATAGTATCAATCAAAAGGAAAGGGAACTAGAGGAATATGGGTTTATAAGAACTCATTTAGGATATCTAGTAAATCAAAGATATATTCAAAGGATAAGTAACGAAAATGTAATAATTAAAAACAATCAAAAAATACCTATAAGCAGGTCTCGCATACAATATGTACAACAAAAGCTCATAGAATATCTAAGGTGAAATATGAATAAGATGCAAATAATTATATTTGAACTACTAATTAATTTATTTGAGTCATATTTGATGATTGATTTTATTTCAAAATTTAATGGTTATAGATATAATAAAATAAAAAGAAACATACTTTTTGTTTTTGCGATTTTAATATTGTTTGTAGAAGTATCGATAGCAAATTATATTGAATCGTTTATAGAAATACCAAGTTATGTAGCTTTAATTGTAATGATTATATATAGCATTATAGCTCTTGAAGGAAAATTCATTGAAAAGTTAATGAGTTGTATTACCTTTAACGTTGTTGTGATTCTAATTAACAGTTTTTCTTTATTTATATTTAGTATGATTTTTAATGTAAGTGTTGATAATATGATAACTACTTTTGGAATATATAGAATTGTTAGTTTAGTAGCATCTAAAATATTATTATTTTATGTATCTAGAATAATATTGAAATTAAAAATCAATAAATACAAATATGATAAAATTCATTCAACTTCATGGATATTAACAACTCTTCTTCCATTACTTACGATATTTGTAATGGTTACTATTACTGAAACAGAGGTTTTGAATAATGATATGAGAATTAATGTTTATTTATTCTTATCAATAGTAGGATTAATACTCATTAATATTATTTTTTATTATTTGTTTGTTAAGTTAGGTCAAGAGTATGAAATATCAACAGAAAATGAACTTTTAAAACGAAATCTTATGTTACAAAACAAACATAGTTGGGAAATAAAGGAACTTTACAATGAAATTCAGGCTATGCGACATGATATGAGAAATCAAATTATTTGTATTCTCTCTTATATTCAAGATGAAAATTATGAAAAAGGAGTGCAATATATTAATAGTATAATAAAGGATATAAATAATACAAAAAAATTTATATTTACAAAAAATGATATGTTTAATGCTATAGTAAATAACAAATTATCTGAAGCTAATTCAAATGGAATTAAAACAAGCTATATAATTAATTATGAGTTAGATAATTTCATGGAAGAAAGAGACATAAATATTTTATTTGGAAATTTGTTGGATAATGCAATAGAAGCATGCGATAAATTAAAAGGCGATAAAGAAATAAGTTTATTAATCGATAAAAAAAGAGATTATATATTAATTAAAGTTAAAAATACAATAGATAAATCAGTGTTAAAAGATAACCCTAATCTTTTAACAACGAAGTTTAATAAGTCCAATCATGGAATGGGATTAAAGAGTATTAAAAAAATAATAAAAAAATATGACGGAATAATAAATTACTATGAGAAGGATAATATGTTCTCCTGTAACATATTATTACTAGAAGAAAAAGTAACCAAAAGTTATAATTAGCGAATATGTTTCCCGATTTTTATCAGGTAATAAATAATATTTTAGAAGGAGAAATCATGAAGTTTAATATAGCTCTTTTGCAAATGATGGTATATGATGATAAAATTAAAAATATAAATAATGCAGTAAAAATAATTAAAAAGGCATCCGAAGAAGGTGCCAAGATGGCAATACTACCTGAAATGTTTTGTTGTCCCTATGATAATTCTTATTTTAGAGAGTATGGTGAGGAAGAAGGAGGAATTGCTTATAGTGCTTTAAGAAAAGCTGCAAAAGATAATGAAATATATATAGTTGGAGGTTCCATTCCAGAATTAGAAGGAGATATGGTATATAACACATCATATGTATTCAATCCTCATGGTGAACAAATAGGTAAACATAGAAAGATGCATTTATTTGATATTGATGTTAAAGGAGGACAGTACTTTAAAGAATCAGATGCTCTTGCTTCAGGAAAGGATGTTACAGTATTTGAAACTGAATTTTGTAAAGTTGGTCTAGCCATTTGTTATGATATTAGATTTCCCGAACTAAGTAGATTGATGGTTGCTGATGGAGCGAAAGTAATTATTGTTCCAGGTGCATTTAATATGACAACTGGACCAGCTCACTGGGAGCTACTTTTTAGAGGTAGGGCTCTTGATAATCAAGTATTTACTGTTGGAGTTGCTCCAGCGAGGAATTACAATTCAACATATCATTCATATGGCAATTCTATTGTAGTATCACCTTGGGGAAATATATTAAATCGAATGAATGAAAAGGAAGGATATATCATACAGGAATTAGATTTAGATTATATTACAAAAATTAGAAATGAACTTCCATTAATGAATCATATTAGAAATGATGTATATTCATTAAGTAAATTTGACAGTGAAAAGTAGATATAGTCTAATAGAGAACTGTTTGTTACAAATTTTTATTATAGTATACCTTTTTAGATTAAGATAGCATAATATATTGTATAATTGTTTATATAAAGATGTTATGATATTATAAAATAAATAAAAGGAGCTATTTATGAGAATTATAATAGATGGAGATGCTTGTCCACAAAGAGTTAAAGAAATTTGTGAACAAGCTGCGCGGGAATATGGAATAGAATTAATTATAGTTGTAGATATGGATCATTATATAGTAAGTGATTATGAAATTATAGTTGTAGAACAAGGAAGAGATTCAGTTGATTATAAAATTGTTCAAATTTTTAAAGAAGGAGATATTTTAGTAACTCAAGATTATGGATTAGCTAGCTTAACCTTAGGTAAAGCAGAAGCCATTATTCATACAGCTGGGTTTTTTATTAATAAAAATAATATAGATAATCTTCTTCAATCACGATATATTGGTGAACGAATTAGAAAACAAGGTGGTAAAACCAAAGGTCCCTCTAAAAGAAGAAAAGAACAAGATGACAATTTTAAGAAATGTCTTTATAAAGTTTTAAGTGAAAAACTAGGTAGAAAAAAATATAAATAAAAATTCAATAAAAATTATTGACATAAACAATTCTAAGTTATATGATGTTTATAGGACTTGTAGGACAGCTGTCATCACATAGCTTAAAATTAAGATGAAGAATAGCAGATATAGTCTAATTTTTTATTAAAATGGAGTGAGTATAGATAATGGCTATTAAACAAGTGAAGAAATCAAGTGTAAGTGAACAGGTTTTTGAACAACTTAAACAACAGCTTATAAAAAATGAATGGAAACAAGGTGAAAAGCTTCCATCTGAGAATGAATTAGCAGAGGCATTTGGAGTTAGTCGTGTAACAGTTCGTCAAGCAATACAAAAGCTAACAGTTTTAGGATTGTTAGAAACAAGATTAGGTGAAGGGTCTTTTGTAAAAAAAGTAAAACCAGGATTATATATGAATACAATAATTCCCATAGCTTACCTTGGAGAAGATTCTTTAGAGGAAGTATTAGAGTTTCGTGGAACGATTGAAGGTGTAGTTGCCGAGTTAGCTACACAAAAAATAACTGAAGACGATATAAGGAAGCTTGAGAATTGCTATAATGAAATGAATCTTTATAAGGATGATTTGGAGTTGTTTGCTAAGGCAGACTTTGAATTTCATTTAATAATAGCTAAGTCTACTAAAAATTCAATGTTTATTCAAATATTTAATATTATCTATGATGTTTTATATGATGCTATGACTAAAGTAGTAATGAAAAAGGGTATTTCTGCTGGTCTTAGTTATCATAAATTGTTGTTAGATAATATTAAAAAACGCGATTCAAAAGAAGTTAAAAAAATCATGGATGAACACATGCTAGATAATAAAATAATATTTAAAAAAGGCAATGAATAAGAAAAGTATGCTACTTTTCTTATCTAAAAACCTGTATGACAACAGGCAGCATACAGTTAATTATATTTAATAAAGGAGATTAAGTTTATGAGGAAGATTAAGCAAAAAAGTGCTCCTGAAAGAAAACAATGGGCACAGTTTGATGCATTGCAACTTGGAACGAAAATGGATGAGGATGATATTAAGAAGCCACAAATATTAATTGATGATGTATATGGTGATAGTCATCCTGGTAGTGTTCATTTAAACAAAATTACCGAGCAAGTAAAGTATGGTGTATTTGAAACTGGTGGTTTTCCTGCACAATATCATGCTACAGATATTTGTGATGGATGTGCTCAAGGACATGATGGTATGAACTATGTACTAGCTTCTCGTGAAGCACTATGTGATATTGTAGAGGTTCATGGGTCTGTTTTTCCTTGGGATGGTATGATTTTAACTTCTTCATGTGATAAGTCTATACCGGCACACTTGAAAGCAGCAGCTAGACTTGATATACCAACAATATTTATACCTGGTGGCAGTATGAGAGTTGGTCCGAATATGACAACATCTTTAGGTGACGGAGATATTTCTTTGCGTCAAAAACGTGGTGAAATTACGGAACAAGAACTTAGAGATTATAAAATAACAGGATGTCCATCAGCTGGTGCTTGTACATTTTTAGGAACAGCAAGTACAATGCAATGTTTGTCAGAAGCTCTTGGTTTGGCTTTACCTGGAACTGCTTTAATGCCAGCAACTATGACAGACATACTTCGTGAATCTAGAAAAGCTGGAAGAAAGATTATGGAATTAGTTGAAAAAGATATAACACCTAGTAAAATATTAACAAAAGAAGCTTTTGTTAATGCAATTATTGTACATGCTGCCATAGGCGGTTCAACTAATGCAACAATTCATCTTCCTTCTATAGCTTTAGAATTAGGTATTGAGTTAACTCCTGAGTTATTTGATGAGATAAATCATAAAATACCACACATAGGAAATGTTAATCCAAGTGGTGAACATTTAACTGAATCATTTTGGTTTGCTGGGGGCATTCCAATGGTACAACTTATGATTAAGGATTATTTATATCTTGATGTTATGACAGTTACAGGAAAAACATTAAGAGAGAACTTAGAAGAATTAGAAAAAGATAATTTCTTTGATAGAAATTTAGGATATTTGACAAACTATGGACTTAAGCGTGAAGATGTAATTCTACCGCTTGAAAAAGCAAAAGAAATAGGATCTATTGCAATTTTGAAGGGGAATATAGCTCCAGAGGGGTCTGTTGTCAAATATTCTGCTTGTACTGAAAGTATGCTTATTCATAAAGGTGTAGCAAGGGTTTATAATTGTGAAGAAGATGCATATAATGCAGTTGCTCAAGGTCAAATTAATCCAGGGGATGTAATTGTAATTCGTTATGAAGGACCTCGTGGAAACGGTATGCCAGAAATGTTAATGACAACAGATGCAATTGTATTTGATAAACGTCTTGATGGTACAGTATCATTAATAACTGATGGTAGATTTTCAGGTGCTACTCGTGGTGCTGCAATTGGTCACGTTTCACCAGAAGCAGCTTCAGGGGGACCATTGGCGTGGGTAAAAACTGGGGATATAATAGAATATAACATTCCTGAAAGAACAGTTAATGTTGTTGGAATTAATGGTGTAGATATGTCTTTGGAAGATGTAAAAAAAGTATTTGATGAAAGATCTAAGGAAGGAATTATTCCTAGACCACCTAGAAAAGGATTATATAAAAGATATACAACTTCTGCATTATCAGCTATGAAGGGTGCAGGTTATTAAAAATTAATTTTGGAGGAACGATATGAGTAAATTTGTTATACTTGACAGTCATGAATTGGCAGGCAGTAATTTTAACATCGAAAAAGAAATTTTAGAGCAAAATGGAGTTGAATGCATAATTGCAGAATGTAAGAGTGTAGAAGAAGTACTTAAAATTGCAAAGGATGCAGATGGTATTGGATTAGTTTATTTTGATATAAATAAAGAACTTATTGATAAGTTAGATAATTGTAAGGTTATAGTTCGCTACGGTGTTGGCTATGATTCTGTTGATGTTAAAGCAGCAACTGAAAAAGGAATTGTTGTATGTAATCTACCTGATTATTGTCAGCCTGATGTAGCAACACATACTATGGCTTTGTTACTTGATCTTTGTAGAAAAGTTACAATCTTTGATAGATATGTAAGAAAGGGAAATTGGAATTCTAATTATGGTTACCCGATTAATAGATTAAGCTCTATGACATTAGGTTTAGTTGGCTTTGGTAGAATATCAAGATTATTTGCAAAATATATGAGTGGTTTTGAAATGAATATAATTGCATATGATCCTAGTGCTCCAGACAGCTTATTTGAGGAATTAAATGTAAAGCGTGTATCATTAGATGAGCTATATGCTCAAGCAGATGCAATTTCGATACATACACCACTTACTCCTAATACAAAACATTTAATTAATAAAGAAAGTTTGTCAAAAATGAAGGATGGTGTATTAATAGTTAATACTGCACGTGGTGCAATTATTAAAATAAGTGATTTACTTGAAGCTTTGGAAAGTGGAAAGGTTAAAGCAGCTGGTTTAGATGTTGTAGAAACTGAACCAATTACTGATGCAAATAATGAAATATATAAATATGAAAACTTAATAGTTAATCCACATACTGCATATAATTCAGAAGAGGCATCTTATGAGCAACACGAAAAAGTAGCATTATCAGCAGTTAATGTTATTGTAAAGAAAGAAATACCTTATAATGCTGTAAATAAAAAAGAGTTAAATTAAATTCAAGCTAAATGTTTAAATAGTTTTCTTATTTTAAACTTAATAATAAAAACAAATCTCCACTATTACAGTTAGATGTTTGAGTGGAGATTTGTTAATAAAGGAGTTAAATTATCTTTTTTATACTACCAACTACATCATCTACTATGATTTCAGTAGATGATTTATTAAACATTTTCTTCATGTTTTTCCTCATAGCGTTTAATATGGTCTGGTTGCTAATTAATTCTAAAGTTCCATTTATAACTTCATTTGAATTTTTGGCTATAATTGCAGCTCCCTTTTTTTCAAAATATAAAGCATTCTCTTTTTCTTGTCCTGGGACAGGTTTAAAAATTATTAAAGGAATTTGAACTGCCAGGGCTTCGCTTAATGTTATTCCACCAGATTTTGTAATCATACATGTAGAAATTTTATACAACTCATGAATACTTTCAGTAAAACCAAAAACCTTTAGGTTCTTTATTTTTAATGATTCAAGTTGCAATTTTAAATCATGATTATTACCACATACTACAGCTACTTGTATTCTGTTGTATTGGCATAACTCCACACATATTTTTTTTATATCTTTTAAAACACCAAATGCTCCTGCATTGATTAAAACAATTTTTTTCGTTTTTTTAAAATTATATTTTTTGTATAGTTTATTAATATTATCCATCTCTTCAAATGCATCTCTTATTGGTATACCTGAAACTACGGTTTTTTCTATTGGAACATTTAATTTCTTAAGTTCTTCTTGAAGTTCGCTAGTTGCAATATAAAATTTATCTATTTCTTCACTAAGCCATAGTTTGTGTACATAAAAATCTGTAACAATGTTGAAAACAGGTATATTTTCTTTATTATCATTTTTTACTTTTAATGATGCTAATATTGGAAATGTGTTTATTATTATATCTGGTTTAACTTTTTTAGATATTTCATTAAGTTTGTTTAACCCGAAATTTCTATATAACTCAATAATTTTTTTATCTGTAAGTTTTTCTGACCCATAATATAACAAAGAATATGCTTCTCCAAATTCATAACTTTTTATATATGCTTTTTTTATTGTTTCCGTTATATGTGGATGAGATTCTGTAAATAAATCTACGACAAAAACATTTGAATATCCTTTGTTTATAAACGCATTTTTTAATGCTGTCGCAACCATTTTATGACCATTTCCAAAAGGTGCAGTTGTTATTAATATATTCAATTCATAGTCCCCCCTAAAGTTATATAATGCATAGAAATAAAAAAAGAGTTCTTATTGTTTATTACATCAAATATTATAATATATAATACTAATTTATTAAAGAGTATTTTATGTAAAATATTATATACGGGGGCAATAATGTTACATGAATTTATAGAAACATTTTTTCTAATTTTCGTAGCAGAGCTAGGAGATAAAACACAGGTAATGCTTATGACCTTAGCTGCTAGGTTTTCTATGGTTAAAGTTCTTATTGGTATTTTTATTGGTGTGACATTGAATCATGGATTAGCTATAATAATTGGAAGTTATATATCAAACATTGTTGCAAATGAATTACTACAAGTATTTGCAGGGTTTATATTCATAGTTTTCGGATTTTTTTCATTTGCAGATGAAGATTGTGAAACAGAAAAAAGCAAAAAATGTAAATTCAGTCCTGTATTAACAGTTGCTTTAACGTTTTTTTTAGGTGAATTAGGGGACAAAACTCAATTAACTGCTATGACATTGGCTATGGAAGGAAAATATCATTTAATGATATTATTTGGTTCCATTGCAGCTATGCTAGCAGAAGGAATATTAGGAATAATTGTTGGAACAACATTGACTAAACATATACCTTCATTTATAATAAAAATAATATCTGGAACAATATTTATAATATTTGGTGTAACTAAGATTATTACTACTCTTGAGATATTTAAAAGTAACTATATTTATCAAAGTATACTAATTATTATTATTATATTGATTTCATTTTTACAAATACTAAAAATAAAAAAAAGGTAACATAATGAATATAAAAAAAATTAAAGAAAGATTAAAGAACAACATTCCAAAACCAATAGATGAAGAAATAAGCTTTTCTATATTAGTACCAATAATAGAGATAAACAATGAATTAAATTTAATTTATGAAGTAAGATCAAAAAATATTAGGCAACCAGGTGAAATATCATTTCCTGGAGGAAAGATTGAAGCTAATGAATTGCCGAAGGAAGCAGCAATAAGAGAAACGTGGGAAGAAATAGGAGTATCAAAAGATAATATAGATATAATCACAGAACTTGACTATGCATCTAGTAAAAGTGGATCATTTGTATATTCATTTCTTGGACATATAAAAAATGAAGATTATTATAAAATGGATTTTAACAAAGATGAAGTTTCTGAGCTCTTTTTTGTACCGTTATCTTTTTTTATGGAAAATGAACCAGAGAAATACTATATAAACTATCGTCCAGAAGCAGATGATGATTTCCCTCATCATATGATAAATAATGGAGAGAATTACAACTGGGAAAATATAAAGTATCCAGTTTATTTTTATAAATATAATGATTATATAATTTGGGGACTTACTGCTAAAATAACATATAGCTTTATAAATAAAATCAAAAATACTGAGATTATGTCCTAATAGTCTCAGTATTTTTGATTTTATGACATGCCTATATTTTGCTAATTTATTATTACAACTGTAAAAAAATTCGGCGTTTCCATGTATTGAAATTTATACAGGTAAATCAAAATAATAGTAAAATCTTGTAAAATCAAGGGAAATTAATAATTCAAAATTGGCATGTAAATTGCTTTCAATTATTATATTAAAATAATTATGGAGTAAATTGATGAATAAGGCTATAATTTTTAACATACAAAAATTTTCTATTCATGATGGTCCTGGAATTAGAACAACTGTATTTTTTAAAGGTTGTCCATTGAAATGTAAATGGTGTCATAATCCTGAGAGCCAGAATTTTAAAAAAGAAATGCTTTACGATAAGGAAAAGTGTGTTTTATGTGGAAAGTGTAAGGAAATATGTCCAACACAAGCAATAAAAATAGAGAATGATATTTTAACAACTGTTATAGAGAAATGTACATTCTGTAATAAATGTGTAATATATTGTATTCCAGGGGCTAGAGAAATTGCTGGCAATGAGTATACTGTTCAGGATGTATTAAAAGAGGTTATGAAAGACAAGATTTTTTATGAACAGTCAAATGGAGGCGTAACACTTTCTGGTGGAGAACCATTAGCTCAAATAGATTTTACTGAAGAATTATTAAAAAAATTAAAAAATGAAAATATTCATACTGCAGTAGATACAAGCGGTGCGGTTAATTTTGATGTTTTAGAAAGAGCAGCTAAATATACTGATTTATTTTTATATGATATAAAGTTAATGAATGATGAAAAGCATAGGAAATATATTGGTATATCAAATAAGAATATTATAGATAATTTAAACAAATTATCAAAAATACATAATAATATAAATTTAAGACTGCCTATTATTGAAGGGATAAATGCTGATAAGGAACACATATTCAAAATTATAAAACTAATTAAGGGGTTAAATATTAAAAAGATTAATTTACTTCCATATCATGATATTGCAAAACATAAATACCAGAAACTTGGTATATTTTATGATGAGGATAAAATGTCAAAACCAACTAATGAAATAATGAATAGTTATAAGGAAATATTTGATAAATGTGGATATGAAGTTAAAATAGGAGGTTAATTAATGAGAGGTTATACAGATAGAACTAAAAAATTAAGAAATGAAAGTGTATCTACGCAGCCTAGAGTTAGTTTAGAAAGAGCAATAATAGAAACAGAATTTTATGAAAAATATTTTGGAACTGTGGAAACTCCTGTTCTAAGGGCATTGAATTTTAAAAATTTAATGGAAAAAAGAAAATTATATATAGGTGATTATGAATTAATAGTAGGTGAAAAAAGTGAAGGTCCTCAAATTGTTCCCACTTTTCCTGAACTTTGCTGCCATACAATTGAAGATATGGAAGTGATGAATGATAGAAAATATATTAGTTTTAAAGTTAATGAAGAGGATAAGAAAATACAGTTAGAAAAAATAATACCATATTGGGAAAAAAGGTCTACCAGGTACAAAATATTAGAAGCAATGACTTCAGAATGGAAAGATTGTTATAGTGCTGGTATGTTTACAGAGTTTATGGAGCAAAGGGCACCAGGTCATACAGTAGCAGATAGTAAATTTTATGAAAAGGGATTTTTAGACTTTAAAAAGGAAATAGAAGAAGAAATTGAAAAGTTGGATTTTTTAAATGATGATGATGCTTATGATAAAAAAGCTCAATTAGAAGGAATGGCTATTTCATGTGATGCTATAATTATATATGGACAAAGATATGCTAAATATGCAAGAGAATTAGCTTCTAAAGAAACAAATATTCAAAGGAAAAAGGAACTTTTATGGATAGCTTCAAATTGTGATGTTGTCCCAGCTCATAAACCTGAAACTTTCGCACAAGCTTTACAGATGTATTGGTTTGTTCATATAGGTGTAACAACTGAAACAAATACGTGGGATGCATTTTCACCCGGTAAATTAGATCAATATATTTATCCTTTTTATAAGAAGGAATATGAAAATAAAACAATTGATTATGATAAAGGAAGAGAATTACTTGAATGCTTATGGATTAAGTTTAATAATCAGCCTGCTCCTCCAAAAGTTGGTATAACATTAAAAGAAAGTGGAACATATACTGATTTTGCAAATATTAACACAGGTGGCATAAATCCATTAAATGGAGAAAATGGAGTAAATGATGTATCATATATGATTCTTGATACTATGGATGAGTTAAAATTATTACAACCAAGTTCTAATGTACAGATTAGTGAAAAAAATCCTCAAGAGTTTCTAAAAAGGGCTGTTGAAATTTCAAGAAAAGGTTGGGGACAGCCGGCATTTTACAATACAGAGGAATTAATTCAAGAACTTTTAAATGCAGGTAAAACTTTAGAAGATGCTCGATTTGGTGGATCAAGTGGGTGTGTTGAAACAGGTTGTCATGGAAGAGAAGCATATGTATTAACTGGATATTTAAACGTTCCTAAAATATTTGAATTAACTATGAATAATGGTTTCGATAAATATACAAATAAACAGATAGGTTTAAAAACTGGAAATGCTGAAGATTTTAAATCCTATAATGAATTGTATGATGCATTTATGAAACAATTAGATTATATAATTAACATCAAAATAAGGGGAAACCAGGTTATAGAAAAAATATTTGCTAAACATATGCCATCAACGTTTATGTCAGTATTAACAACGGGCTGCAAAGAAAGTGGAAAGGACTATAATGCTGGTGGCTCTAAGTATAATACAAGATATATTCAAGTAGTTGGAATTGGAACAATTACAGACTGCTTAGCGGCCATTAAGTACAATGTATTTGAGAAAAAAAGAATTAACATGAATGAACTTTTAAAAGCAATAAATGTTAACTTTAAAGGATGTGATATGATTAAAAACTTAGTTTTAAATCATACTCCTAAATATGGAAATGATGATGATTATGCAGATGACATTATGTTAGATATATTTAAAAATGTAAGAGATAAAATAAGAGGCAGAAAGTCTGTTTGTGGGGCTACATATCAAATTGATATGCTTCCTACAACATGTCATGTATATTTTGGATCTGTAATGACTGCATCAGCTAATGGAAGATTAGCTGGAAAACCAGTTACTGACGGTATATCTCCTGAAAAGGGAGCAGATGTTAATGGACCTACAGCAGTCATTAAATCCTGTGCTAAGATGGAGCATACATCTACGGGTGGAACATTATTGAATCAGAAGTTTACTCCATCATCAATAGAAGGAGAAGAAGGAATTGTTAATATGTCTTCCTTAATAAGAGCATATTTTAAAATGATGGGACATCATATTCAATTTAATGTTGTGGATCGTTCTGTACTTCTTGATGCTCAGAAGAATCCTGATGATTATAAAGATTTGATTGTTAGAGTTGCAGGTTATTCAGATCACTTTAATAATTTAGAGAAAGCGTTACAAGATGAAATAATAGATAGAACTGAACAAACCTTTAACTAATTTGAAATGTGAAGTTATAATCACGTATATATACTAGAAATAAAAATATAAAATTTTTTCAAAAAAACTGTTGCATTTTTGGAAGTCATATAATATAATAAAGAAAAATTAAACCCAACTAAATTAGTAGGAAATACGAGGAAGAAGGAAAGTAATATATATTGAATTTTTAGAGAGAGTGTCTTAAGGCTGAAAGGATACTTATTGGATATATATATGAAGTGCCCTTTGGAGTACAGCACCGAATAAAGTAGGCTGCTGCGGAACTTATCCGTTATAATAAGTATAGCATGATGGTGCTAGAAAAGGTGGGCTTTATGCCAATTTGAGTGGAACCGCGGATATACTCCGTCTCTTTATTGAGATGGAGTTTTTATTTTTTGATGTTGTTCTAAGCATTTGCTATGATGATATTTTCTTCTTTAGTGGTTAAAATAAAATAAAAGGATGGATAGATATGAAAAATTATAACACATTAAAATTAATAGGCAATACTCCTATGGTACAATTACCAAACGAGAATATTTTTATAAAAATGGAAAAATTCAATCCAGGAGGAAGCATTAAGGATAGAACTGCATTAGGTATGATACTTGATGCAGAAAAGAAAGGATATTTAAAAAATGACAGTATTATTGTAGAGCCAACTAGTGGAAATACAGGTATAGGTTTAGCACTAATAGGAAGGCTTAAAGGATATAAAGTAATGATTACAATGCCTGAAACGATGAGCATAGAAAGAAGAAATTTAATAGCTGCATATGGAGCTACTTTAATTTTGACAGAAGGTCAAAAAGGTATGAATGGAGCTATTGCAAGAGCTAATGAAATGTTAAAGGAAGACAAAAAATTCTTTATGCCTGATCAATTTAATAATCCGGCAAATCCTGAGATGCATTATATGACAACAGCAGAGGAGATAATTGAGCAAATTAATGATTTAGATATATTTACAGCTGCAGTGGGAACAGGTGGAACATTGTCAGGTGTTTCAAAAAAACTGAAAGAATATAATCGAAATATTATTGTTGCTGGTTCTGAGCCTGAGAAATCTCCTGTTTTATCGGGAGGAAAGCCATCTTCTCACAAAATACAAGGAATTGGTGCTGGTTTTATACCGGGAACATACAATGGTGACAATGTAGATGAAATATTAACGGTATCAGATGAAGAAGCCATTGATACAGCAGTTGAGGTTTCTGCTAAAACAGGAATATTGGTAGGTATTTCTACAGGAGCAAATGTTGCGGTAGCTAGGAAACTTGCTGAAAAATACGGTGAAAATAAAAAAATTGTTACAATATCCCCAGATGGTGGAGAAAAATATATGTCAGTTATAAGCTATATTTAATGAATAGTATTTCGAAGTGAAGATATCGTGTCTTATTGGGCAATATTAGGAATAATCCATAATACGTTTATAAAAGCAATCAAAATGTAAAGAAAGGGATGATAATTTGATAAAATTTATTAAATCAATAATAAGTGATATAGATTCTGTTTTTGATAGAGATCCAGCAGCAAGAAACAGGCTTGAAGTATTTCTTTTATATCCTCATATAAAGGCTATTATAGCTTATAGGATATCAAACAAGTTTTATAATAAAAATTTATTTTTCATGGCTAGATTGATTTCCAATATAGGAAGGTTTTGGACAGGAATTGAAATACATCCTGGAGCTACAATAGGCAAGGGATTATTTATAGATCATGGAATGGGTGTTGTTATTGGAGAAACAGCTATAGTTGGCGATAATGTTACAATGTTCCATGGTGCAACACTAGGAGGAACAGGCAATGAAAAAGGAAAGAGGCATCCTACAGTAGGAGATAATGTTACAATAGGGTCTTCAGCAAAGATACTTGGTAATATTTATATAGCTTCAGGAACGAGGGTTGGTGCAAATGCAGTTGTTCTGAAAGATACTAGTCCAAATTCAACAGTAGTAGGAATACCAGGAAAAGAAGTTAAAAAAGATAAAAGAATAATAAATTTAATGGAATATGTAATATAATAAGTTAAAATTGTATGAAAATTATTAGCCACTAAAAGTCAAAAATAATTCTTAGTGGCTAATTTATATATTTTGATTTAATATATACAGAACTTAGAATAATTAAATATAAAATAGATAAGATACTATAATAAATAATTAACTAAGGCTTAAAAATTTAAATCATTTTATAGGAGTGATTATATTGTCATGGATAGAAATTACATTAAGGACTTTAGTATCTTATCTAGTTTTAATAATTATGACTAGAGTAATGGGGAAAAAACAATTAAGTCATTTGACATTTTTTAACTATGTAACAGGTATAACCATTGGTTCTATGGCTGCATCACTAGTAACAGATAGTAATTTGCAAATTTTGCAAGGCACTTATAGTATAATATTGTGGTCTGTACTTACGGTATTATTAGAATATATAACTTTAAAATCCATTAAATTAAGAGAACTTACTGATGGTAGACCTACTATTTTAATAAAGCAAGGTAAGTTAATTGAAGATGCCTTAGTAAAAACTAGATATAATATAGATGAATTAAATATGATGTTACGCAAGTCTAATATTTTTAATATAGAAGAAGTTGATTATGCAATTCTCGAAAATAGTGGAGAGCTAAATATTTTAAAAAAGGTAGAATATCAAAATTATATAAAAAAAGACTCAAATAATTCTATAAAGGCAAACAAAAATATTACAACTCAAGTTATTAGCAAAGGTAAAATGAATACTAAAACATTAGATGAATTTAATTTAGATGTGAAATGGTTAGAGAATGAAATAAAAAAGAAAGGCTACAAAAATTTGAAAGATATAACCTATGCTGAAATTGATAGTAATGGTAGTTTATTTATAATGCCCGTTGATAAATCTAAAATAAAAAAGGAACAAAATTAATAAACCAGATAAAAAAGGAACAAAATTAATAAACCAGATAAAAAATAGTCCGCCACCTCTGTAGGTGGTGGATATTAGTTTGTTTTTTAGCTTATTGGTAGGGTTAAATACTTGTCATTTTTTATTATTTCTCCAGTATTAAATTTAACTGCATTATTAAATAAAGGTCCATCAAATGTAAATGTATGAAATTCTCCATTTTCGCCACATATATCTGCACCACATTTTTCTATTTCATCTGCAATCTGTCTTGTTAATATTTGACCTAAAAAGTATTCAGGCATACGTGTGGTATCAACAACCGTAATAATTGTTTTAAACCCTGAGTCGATGAATTCATATACTAATTTTTTGCGTGATTCATTCCATAATGGAAAATATGCTTCGATTTTAGCAATATTACATCTATCAGTACACCATTTTAAATGTTCTTCTAAATCTATATCACCAAAAACGCAAACTTCTACACCTTGTGTTTTGGCATTTTTAAGTTTTGTTTCAAAATTTTCTTTATATTTATCACTTGATGTAAGAATAAGTGAAATTGGTATACCAATTTCTTTTGAGATTCTATTTAGTAATGGTTGTGGTATGCCATGAAACCATGATCTTTTCATATCTGTATTATAAGTAGTTATTAATTCTATAGGCTCCAAGCCTTGTGATATAGCTCTATAAATAGCCAAGGTACTGTCTTTACCTCCACTGTATGAAGCAATGAATTTTTTCCTTTTATTTGTCAATGATAATCTCCTCCTATTATTTTATTTTACGTAATTGTGTATTATGTAAATAAGAATTAGTATCGAATTTTTTCCATTTATTTAATGAGTTCAACATAAACTCGACAACATCCATATCATAAACTTCATTTAAATTTTTAGATGATATTACATCTTCTGTTGGCCCATGTGCAGTTATTTTTCCATTTTTTAAAAGCAATATATTGTCTGCAAGTCGCATAGCAAGATTAATGTCGTGTAATATACCGATTACAGAGTGTTCTCCTGATTTTGACCATTCTTTAAGATAATCGATTAATTCAGCTTGGTATTTTAAATCTAAATGGTTAGTAGGTTCATCTAATAATATTATGTTAGGTTCCTGTGCTAAAGTTCTAGCTAAAAATACTCTTTGTAGTTGCCCTCCTGAGAGGGTTGTAATTTGTCTATCTCGAAATTTATACATTCCAACAGCTTTTATACAGTCATAAACATATTTCTTGTCCTTTTCAGAAGGTTCTTTAAAAATTTTTCCTTTCATGTGTAAATAGCGGCCTAAAAGTACAGTTTCAAATACTGTGTATGAAAAATAAATAGTTGATATTTGACTCATAACTGCAATTTTTTTTGCAATTTCATAACGCTTCATATTAGAAATATTTATCCCATCAATTTGAACATTTCCTTTAATAGGAATTAATCCAGCTATTGCCTTTATAAGTGTTGTTTTACCACAACCATTAGGGCCGAGAATACATAAGTTTTCTCCTTTATTTACAGTCATAGAAATGTTCTTTAAAACATCAATTCCTTTATAACCAGCATATACATTATTTAAAGTAAGCATATTAGACCTTCCTTCTTCTTGAAAAGTATACATAGGCAAAAAATGGTGCACCAATTATGGCAGTTATAGCACCAACTGGCAGTTCTGATGGAGATATAATTGTCCTAGCTACTAAATCACATAGTATCATAAAAGCACCTCCAAAAACAATGGACATTGGTATTACAAGTTTATGAGATGAGCCAAAGATTTTTCGAACTACATGGGGAGCAATCAAGTCAATAAAACCAATAATACCTACAAAAGAAATAGAACTTCCAGTAAGGGCAGCAGATAGGCTTAGTAATATCCATTTTACTTTTTGTATATCTACACCAATGGCTCGAGCCTGTTCTTCTCCAAATGTCATAATATCTAATTCTTTAGAATAATGCATTAAAATTATTATGCCTATTATAACAATAGGAAAAAGAATTAATACACTAGACCATTCCTTTAGTGAAAAACTACCCATTTGCCAAAATGTAAGCTGTTCAAGATGGTCTTTTGCAAGAGCAGTTATTAGTGTGAGTATACCATTAATAAACAAAGAAAAGACCATACCTACTAAAATTATAGTATTATTTTCCATGTTTTTATCCATGGAAGATGCAAAACTTACCGCAAGAAAAACAGTTAGTAAGCCACATAACAATCCAACTAAAGGTAGTGTAAACATTCCTAAAATAGGAATGCTAAATCCAGTAATTATTACTAAACCTGCTCCAACAGAGGCTCCTGATGATACTCCTAATGTATAGGAAGAAGCTAAAGGGTTTTTTAAAACAGACTGCATTACAGTTCCACTAACAGCTAGAGCTCCACCAACGATAAATGCTAATAATGTTCTTGGCAATCTTAAATTCCAAAGTATAGAAATTGTAACATCAGAAATATGAGAATATAGTGGTATAGAAAATAACTTGTTTAATATGATGTTAAGTATATCTTTAGGGGGTATATAAACACTTCCTATACCAATTCCAAAAATAATTACTATTGCACAGAGTAGTAATGAAATTATGATTTTTAATTTTGTATTCATGTCAATTAGTATATGTTAGGATAAATAGCTTCAGCTATCTGTTCCAATGCTTTTATGATGTTATGATTTGGATGGGAACTAGAATTTTTATCAATGAAATAAACATTATCATTTTTGACAGCATTTATATTTTCCCAACCAGGACGGGCTTTAATTTCATCTACTGCATTTTTTGTGTTATTTACATTAGTAAATATTATATCAGGATTTGATGCTACAATAACTTCATCTGAAACGGCAATCCAACCATCTTGATTGTTTAATACATTAGTTGCACCAACTAATTCAATCATTTCATTTAAAAACACACCTTTTCCAAAGCTATACAATTTTGGCTTGCCATTTATTTCAAAATATACTGTTTTTTTTATCAGTTATTTCTTTTGAAATTTCATTAATTTTAGCTTTCATTTCATCTACAAGCTCATTTCCTTTATCAGAAACTTGCATTGTTTTGGCAATAAATATTATGTCATCATAAATAGCTTCAATACTATCACTAGAAGGTATATAAACTATGGAAATTCCTAAATCCTTTATTGGTTTAAAAGGATCAGTTCCATCGCTTTTACTCATTCCTGTTGCGAAAATAATATCAGGGTTCAGTGCTGTAAGTTGCTCTGCATCAGGAGTCATAATATCAAAACTAGGGATATTGTCAGGTAAACCAGGAATATTAACAGAATAATTGTCAACAGCAATGATTTTATCACCAAAACCTAATTCAACTAAAACTTCTGTAATAGATGGAGCCATAGATATTATTGAGTTAATTTCTTCAGGTATAGTAATTTCATTTCCAGCAGGATCAATAGTTAATACTGTTTCCTTAGGTTTTTCAGATGAGCATCCTGTAATCATGGCTATTATAAGAATTATAATAGTTATTGAGATAATTTTTTTCATTTTTATTCCTCCATTATTTTAGGTCAAACATCTTCTTTAGTTGTAATACAAAGATTGCAATAAAAAAACGTCTCAATTTATTGAAACGCAAATAACCACAAATAACTTTGGATGTTAATATTCCATAGGTATAATAAAAGACTATCGCTTATATCTCTGTAAAGCATAGCATTTGCAGTATTTACGCAAATGATACTGGCAGGTTTTCCGACTTAGAGGTCATAGCAAGTTTTTAACCTTCCCGGATAATCCAGTGGTTGGCAAAGCCATAAAAACTGCTCTCTCATTACGGCAGCAGGACTGTTTAGGATTTTAACCTAATTCCCTATTATCCCATTAAAGTTATGGGCACCAATATCGAAAGATGTTTATTTGATTAGAGTATAGTACAGCTTTAAGTTATTGTCAATAGAAAAAAGCTATTGACAAAGTTATAAAATTTGATTATCATGAATTATAATATAATAGTTTGCTATGATAAAGAGGAGTAGATATAAAAACTTCTAGAGAGTGAAATCCATAGGCTGAAAGGTTTCATAAGTTAATTTATATTGAAGGTAGCTTTTGAGCATTTAATCTGAAATAGTAGTAAGATTAAACGGATTACCGTTAAATTAATTAAGAGCCAAATTGGAAATTAGGTGGTACCGCGGGTTTTCTCGTCCTTATTAGATGAGAACACTCGCTTTTATTTTGCTTATTTTAAAAAGAAAGGATTGAAAATTATGACAACAAATATACCAAGCAAGTATAATCCAAAAGAATTTGAAGATAAAATTTATAATATTTGGATAAAAGAAAACTGCTTTAAAGCAGAGGTTAATCCTGAAAAGAAACCATTTACTATTGTAATGCCTCCACCAAACATTACTGGGCAACTTCACATGGGGCATGCTTTAGATCAAACATTACAGGATGTATTAATTAGATGGAAGAGAATGGAAGGATTTGAAGCTTTGTGGTTACCAGGTTCAGATCATGCAAGTATTGCAACAGAAGTTAAAGTAGTAGAAAGACTAAAAAAAGAAGAAGGTAAAACAAAAGAAGACATAGGAAGAGAAGAATTTCTTAATAGAGCATGGAAGTGGAAAGAAGAATACGGTGGAAGAATCGTTGAACAAGTAAAAAAACTTGGAAACTCATGTGACTGGTCTAGGGAAAGATTTACAATGGATGACGGTTGTAATGAAGCAGTAAAAGAATTTTTTATTAAATTATATGATAAAAAATTAATATACAGAGGAAATAGAATAATAAATTGGTGTCCTGACTGTCATACAACATTATCTGATGCTGAGGTTGAACATGAAGACACCCCTGGTAAATACTATTATGTAAAATACCCATATGTTGATAATCCAGATGAGTATTTTGTAGTAGCAACTACAAGACCAGAAACTATATTTGGGGATGTTGCTATTGCAGCTCACCCTGATGACGAGAGATATAAAGATTTAATTGGAAGAAAGGTTATTGTTCCTTTAGTAGGCAGAGAAATACCGATAATAGCAGATGAATATCCGGATATATCAAAGGGTACAGGTGCATTAAAAATAACTCCTTCTCATGATCCTAACGACTTTGAAATAGGGCTTCGTCATAATTTAGAGCAGATTAGCTGTATGAATGAAGATGGAACTATGAATGATGTATCAGGTAAATATGACGGTATGGATCGTTTTGAATGTAGAAAAGCTTTTGTAAAAGAATTAGAGGAAAATGAATTTATTTTAAAAATTGAAGATACAGATCATAATGTAGGAACATGTTATAGATGTCACAATATAATTGAGCCTCGCATATCGGATCAATGGTTTGTAGATATGAAACCATTAGCTGAACCAGCTATAAAAGCAGGTTTAGAAAAAACTCTTGAATTTGTACCAGAGCGTTTTACTAAAATATATACACATTGGCTTGAAAATATAAGAGATTGGTGTATTTCTAGACAATTATGGTGGGGGCATAGAATACCAGCTTATTATTGTCAGGATTGTGGTGAAGTAATGGTACAAAAAGATGCTCCTGATAAATGTTCTAAATGTAATAGTTCAAATATTAAACAAGACGAAGATGTACTTGATACCTGGTTTAGCTCGGGACTTTGGCCTTTCTCAACATTAGGTTGGCCTAATGAAACAGAAGATTTAAAATATTTTTATCCAACAGATGTTTTAGTAACGGGTTACGATATAATTTTCTTTTGGGTTGTAAGAATGGTATTTTCTGCTTTAGAAATAACTGAAGAAGTACCATTTAAACATGTTTTTATTCATGGATTAGTGAGAGATGCAGAAGGAAGAAAAATGAGTAAATCTCTTGGAAATGGTGTTGATCCTCTAGAAGTTATAGAACAATACGGAGCAGATGCACTTAGATTTATGCTTATGACTGGTATTTCTCCTGGTAATGATACTCGATTTAAAATGGAGAAACTTGAATCTTGTCGAAACTTTGCTAATAAATTGTGGAATGCATCTAGATTTGTTTTAATGAATATTGAAGGTGATTTAATAGACGAAAAAACAGCTAAAGAAAATTATAAAATTGAAGATAAATGGATAATATCAAGAGCTAATAAAACAGCAAAGGAAATGACAGATAACTTAGATAAGTTTGAATTAGGTCTGGCTGCTCAAAGAGTTTACGACTTTATTTGGAATGAATACTGTGACTGGTATATTGAAATAGTAAAACCAAGATTATATGGTGAAGATGGTATTGATAAAGATACTGCAAGATTTGTACTAATTAAAGTTTTGAAGGATATGTTAAAGTTACTTCATCCATTTATGCCATTTATAACAGAAGAAATTTGGTCCTATTTACTAGATACAAATTCAAGATTAGTTAAGGCGAATTGGCCATTATATAATGATGAAGAAAACTTTGAAGAAGCAGAAATTAACATGGAGTTTATTATGGATGCCATTAGAAGCATTCGAAATACAAGGGCAGAAATGAATGTCGCTCCATCTAGAAAAGCAAGAGCTATATTTGTACCATCAAAGGCAGAATGTAGAAATTATATTGAAACAGGAGCTTCATACTTTGCAACACTTGCTAATATTGTAGAAGCGAAGATAGTTGATGATAAATCAAAAATTGGGGAAGATACAGCTTCATCAGTTATAGATGGTACGGAAATATACCTTCCACTATCAGATTTAATAGACTTTGAAAAAGAAATTGAAAGACTTGAAAAAGAAAAATCTAAATTAGAAGGTGAGCTTAAACGTGTTCGTGGTAAATTGAATAATGAAAAGTTCACGAGTAAAGCTCCTGAAAAGGTAGTTAATGAAGAAAAAGAAAAGCTGGAAAAATATGAATCTATGATGGAAAAAGTAGTTGAAAGACTAGAATCATTAAAAAATAAATAGCTGTTGTTATATATAAACAATGAACAAAGGGAAGAATCTCATTAATTTCATTTCAAGAGATTCTTTCTTATTTTTAAAATGAAATTAATGAGAGAAAATAGATTATATAATATATTTTATTATAGCATCTTTAAAATAAGTATTAATTTCACTATTAAAAAAATCTTTAATTTCTGTAATCTTTTCTTTGTTGTATAAATACTTTCCGTAACCAAATTGCCCATATTTAAACGTTCGTTCATCATCATTCATTGGTAAAGTTGTTTTAGGAAATGCTTCTAAGATAACATTTTTAGCTCGTGAAGTATATCTATGAGAAATAACTTCAAAAGTAATTGGATAAGCTGTTTTTTCTGGTAAATTATTTTTTAATGATAATAATAAATTTTTGTATTCTTCTTTCCATTCATTATACAAAAAAACAGGCGCTATTATAAAACCTGTTGGGTATTCAGAATTAATTACTTTTTTGCATGCATCAATTCTCTTTTCCATTGACGGAGTTTTATTTTCGAAATTTTTTATAATCTTATTAGTGTTCAACGTAAACCTAATTTCTGTTCTTCCTTTGTGGTTTAAATCAAGTAATGTATCAATATCTGTATATTTTGTAACAAAACGAAATCTTCCGTTCTCATTGTTGCTGAAAAAAATAATTGTTTGTTTTAGTGAATTTGAATAAGGCTCAACAGGAACTGGGTCAGATGTAGCAGAACCTTCAAATATTGTTTCTTCTGGCAGTCTTTCATCGATATATTTTTGTGCATTAAAAAGTATATCATCTATATTTACATTAATTCTCATATATGGTTTATCGCCCATATTAGTATTTAAGTAACAGTATTCGCATTGTCCTGTACAACCAGATAATAGAGGTAGTTGATAATGAGCAGAAGGTTTACATGATTGAAATTTCATGCCTCTTTTTTTACCAACTACTAATGTATTTTTACCTTCTCTATAAAATGTAAAAACATCATCCCCTGGTATATTTTCTTTAATTTTATTGTTACTTAAATTTATTATTTCTACTCTTTTATCATCCTTAAAATAACCATATATATTCTTTCCTATTTCATAATCTAAGGTATTTTTTTCAAATAATATTCTTCTTGGTATAAACATAAATCTTCCTTTGAAATTATAGTATTGATAAATATTATTGTTTCTAATATAGTTTCATATATACATGGAATATAAACAAGTTTAGTTTAAAAAATATTCATTAGTTACTATTTTGTGATATAATATAATGAAGCAAAAAAAATATTTCATTAATGATTAATTAAAGGAAAAGTACTTTATATATAGTAATAAGGAGTAATATGAAATATAATATAAAAGAAAATTTAAATTTAAAACATTTAAAATATTTTTCTATACTTGTATTAATTTGCATAGTTTCTACAGCCCTGTCTATTTTGATGAATAATATGGGTATAGGTAAAGAAAATACATTAATGGTTTTTTTGGTAGGTGTTTTAACAGTAACTTCAGTTACTAGAGGGTATATTTATGGAGCAGTAGCTGCTGTATTAAGTGTATTATTATTTAATTACTTTTTTACTGCGCCTATTCATACTTTGATAATAAACAACACCCAAGATTTTATCCTAATCGTATTTTTCTTAATTGCCTCACTAATATCAAGTACAATGACCTCTAAGTTTCAACATCAAATTGAAATTGCTAAGCGTAATGAGAGAACAGCTCGTTTATTGTATGATATAACGAAGGGATTTTTGAATGTTACTGATAAAGACAACATTATTAACAAGGGAATAACATATATTCATGATTATGTAGGATATGATTGTTATGTAAAACTTGATTCAGAAAGTAAAACATTTAGTACTGAAGGTTTGCAGGAATATGAAAATATTAAGGATCAAACTTCTTATACTATTCCCATTAAGGGGTTAGCCAATCAAATAGGAGTGGTAGAAGTTATAAATGTAAAAATGCCAATACCTTCAGAAAATGATATGATATTGAAGACAATAGTATATCAGATGGCACTTGTATTAGACAGAGAGTTTATTTATAATGAACGTGAGAAAATATTAGTTGCTATTGAAAGTGAACGTTTAAAAAGCACATTATTAAGAAGCGTTTCTCATGATTTAAGAACGCCACTTACTGGTATGATAGGAGCAAGTGACCTTATATTAGATAGTTATGACAATTTGGATTCTGACTCAATAAAAAAATTAGTTTCTGATATAAGGGAAGAATCTACATGGTTAATAAAGACCGTACAAAACATTCTTGATATGACACGAATAAGTGAGGATAAATTTTTAGTAAACAAAGATTATGAAGATGTTGACGATCTTATTAATGAAGCTGTTACTCATGTTTCTCAACTTTCTTTGTCAGGAAGACTTCATGTATCAGGACCAAATGAGATTATTATTGTTTATGTTGATGGAAGACTTGTTGTGCAGGCTCTTGTAAATCTGTTAGATAATGCATATAAACACGCAGGAGATGATGCTAAGGTTTATTTAAAGGCATATTATGATAATAGTAATGTTATTTTTGAAGTATCAGATAATGGAAAAGGTATTGATATGAAAATCTACGATACACTTTTTGAAGGATTTGTTACTAAACATAAAAATATTGCAGATGGAAGTCGTGGAGTGGGACTTGGCCTCGCTATATGTAAAGCAATAGTTAATGCTCATAATGGAACAATAATAGTAGATAAAAATAAAGATGGTGGGGCGACTTTTAAAATTGCTTTACCTTTAGAGGAGGCATAATTGTGGTAAAGGATATTAAAATACTCATCATTGAGGATGATATTAAGATTGCTAATTTTATGACTATGGCTTTAAAGGCAAAAGATTATAAATGTATAGTGTCAAGAAATGGGAAAGAAGGAATTCTATGTTTTTGTACTGAAAACCCAGATGTTATTTTATTGGACTTAGGGCTACCTGATAAAGATGGGGTAGAAATAATAGAAGAGGTGCGTAATGTGTCTGAGATTCCTATAATAGTAGTTTCTGCTCGTGAACATGAAAGAGATAAAATTACAGCTCTTGATGCAGGTGCTAATGACTATGTTACTAAGCCTTTTGCTATGGGAGAATTATTAGCGCGTATACGAGTGATGGAAAGATTGATAGAAAGGGAAAATTCCAATATTCAAGAAAGTATATATAAATTAGATTATTTAACTGTAGACTTTGATAAACATAGAATTTTAATTGATGATAAGGAAATTCATTTAACACCTATTGAATATAAACTTTTATTGCTTTTAATATCAAATCGAGGAAAGGTTGTTACTCATAGCCAGATATCAAAGGAAGTTTGGGGATATGGGGAAACTGGTGATTCAAAGAGTATACGTGTATTTATGGCAAGCTTGAGGAGAAAAATAGAAAAAGATACATCTAGTCCTCGCTTTATTTTAACGGAAATTGGAGTAGGTTATAGATTTGCAGATGAATAAACAGATGACTCTGTATAGAGTCATCTGTTTATTCATCTGTTTATATATTATTTGCTAATTTTATTATATCTGATGATTTACCCATAACTATAACATAATCTTCTCTTTGAAATATATAGTCGGCTTTGGGCATTGTTAATACATTTTTTCCGTTTTTAATTACTAAAATATTAATGTGATATCTTTTCCTTACATTAATTTCTTCAATAGTAAATCCTATCCAGCTTTTCATAACATTCATTTCAAAGATTGAATAATCAGGTGTTATTTCTATAAAGTCAAATAAACTGCTAGCACTACATCTTACTGCTAGTTTTTCAGCCATATCTTTATCTGGATATATTACTTCATCGGCTCCATTTTTTAGTAGGAATTTTTCTTGCAAATCACGGCTTGATTTTGAAATAACATACTTTGCACCTAAATCTTTTAATAGTGAAGTTATTTCTAAAGACGATTGAAAATTATCTCCTATCGTAACAAAACATATGTCAAAGTTACTTACACCAAGGGATTTGAGAACTTCTTCTTTTGTACAATCACCTATATTTGCATCTGTTACTATAGAAGAAAGCTCTTCAACAATTTCCTCATTTTTATCTATAATCATTACATCATTTTTTAAATCTACCATTTTTAAAGCTAAATGTTGACCAAAGGCTCCCATACCTATAATTAAAACTGATTTCATATTAATCTCCATTCTTAAAAATTAACCTATAATAATTTTTTCAATAGGTCTACTTATTGGTATAACTTCTTTTTTTTCTGCTAACACAAGAGCTAAAGACAAGCTACCTACTTTGCCGCCATACATTAACACTATAATAATAAGTTTTGATATACTGTTTAAATATGGTGTGATTCCCATAGATAATCCAACTGTACCTGCTGCAGAATATACTTCAAACAATACTTCTTTCATAGTGAAATCCTGAATTCCGCATATAATACATATTGAAAGAAGTGTTGAAAACATATAAATAAACGTAATAGAACTTGCTCTTTTGAGTGCATTATTTTCTAATCTTCGCTTGAAAATTGAAAGATCTTGTTTATGTTTTGCGGATGAGATTGCACCTATAATTAGAACAACAAATGTTGTTGTTTTAATACCTCCAGCTGTAGAACCAGGACTACCTCCAATAAACATAAGTATTATTGTTAAAAGACTACTGCTTTCGGAGAGTCTTGTCATATTAATTGTATTAAATCCAGCAGTTCTAGGTGTAATCGATTGAAAAAATGATGCTAATATTTTTTCTGATATTGTCATATTTACCATGGTTCTATTGACTTCAAAAATATAGAAAAGTATAGCGCTAACAAAAATCAAAATAGCAGTCGTTGTTAATACTATTTTTGTATGCAACAGGTATTTTTTAAAGTTAAGACGATTTTTACCTATATCATCCCAAACAACAAAACCAATACTTCCTATTATTATTAGAGTCATTACTGTGATATTTACAACTATATCTTTTGAATATCTAGTTAATGATGTGAATTCTCCATATTTACCCATAATATCAAAACCAGCATTGCAAAAAGCTGATACAGAATGAAATATTGCATTGAATAAACCTGATTTTAACCCCATCTCTGGATAAAATCTTATAAAAAGTAAAATTGCACCAATACTTTCGAAAATAAAAGTTCCAATTAATATTTTTTTTATAAGAAGTACAATTCCACCTATTTTTAGGGTGTTAGCAGACTCCATTAATAGTCGTCTTTCTCTCAGACCGATTCTACGCCTTAAGAACATTGAAAATAGAGTAACAACAGTCATAAAACCAAGACCACCAATTTGTATAAGGAAAAGAATAATGACCTGTCCAAAAGATGACCAATGGCTATATGTGTCATATATGACTAAACCTGTTACACTTGTTGCAGAAGCAGCGGTAAAAAATGCATTTATAAGAGGAGTTGAATCTCCACTTCGTGATGATATTGGCAGACTTAACAATACGCCTCCCAAAAGCATAATTGCAAGTGTACCGAAAGCAATTATTTGCGTATATGTCAGCTTTATGTTTCTAATAATGAACATCAGAATCACCTCCTGATTTTTGCATAGATGAAAAGAAAGTAGAAACTAGCTGATATGATGATACATTTCCATATAAATAAGAAAAATTATTATCTTCATATATTTTTTTATTATATGAATTATTGCATATCGCTATTATATTTTTAACATTCATCATATTTGCACTAATAGAGCATAACATAAGATTTTCTAAATCTAATTTGCTAACTGCAAGTACATATTCATATTTTTCAGACTTATTTAAGTCTTTTGTATCAGGTACTATTATTGATGAAATGTCATATTCTTCTTCAAGTATTTTTTTTATTTCACTTGAAAATACAATATCACCTAATATTAGGGCTTTCACTTTTTTGTTTTCTGTTAAATTCATTTCTTTAACTTTAGTATCAGTTGCTGCAATACTGTAAATATTGTCAATAAAAACGAAGCCTAAAAAAAATATTCCCATCATTAAAATAGCTATAAAGTAATCCATGTTATGTCACCTCTTATCCACAACGTTTAATAAGTTTAGCATAAAAAGTATAAAAATGATGTTAAGATTTTTTATATGATGTTAAAATAATATAAGTATGAATATGGTGGATGATATTTTTTATATTATATTTTATGAGTGAAAATGATTAAAACATGTGAATATATATATGAGAAGCTTCTTAATAATTGGAGGTCGTAATGAATGATGGAAAGTTAGTAAAGCTCTTAAAACAAAAACCTTCCAAGGGTTTAACTTGTGCTATTGAAATATATGGTCCTTTAGTGAAAACAATTGTTACAAGGGTATTAGGATATGAAAATCAACAGGATATAGAGGAATGCATATCTGATGTTTTTGTTGAGTTATGGAAATCAATAGATAAATTTGACTCTAATAAGGGCATACTTAAAAATTATATTATTTCTATAGCACGGTTTAGAAGTATTAATATGTATAATCGTAAGATAATTAAAGTAGAATTATTACCTTTTGAGGATAATGATTTACAGCTTGATTTAGATTTAGACAAAGAGATTTCAAAAAATATTAACAAAGAGATTATAAAAGAAGCAATATATAGTTTGCCTCATCCTGACAAAGAAATATTTATAAGAAGATATTATTTATTTGAATCTGTTAAAGAAATAGCTACATATTTAAATTTAAAAAATAAAGCGGTTGAAAATAAACTTTATAGGTGTAAAGAAAAATTGAAAACTGAACTATTAAATAAGGGTATTATTTTATAATGAAAGGATGATAATAAATGAGAAAAATTCATGAATTACTTGATGATCTCGATATTCAAAATATTAATATTAGAGTAAATGAAGAAAATATGACAAAAGAAGAAAAAAGCAGGATAATAGAACAAACTTTAAATAAGGCTAGATTAACGAACAATAAAGCTAAAAATAAAAGATTTATATTACCTTTGGCTGCAACTTTAACACTAATGCTTTCTTTTGCAGTGGTATTTGCTCAAGGTGGTCTTTCAAATATTTATAACAGTATATTTGGAGAGAATATAAAATATATTAATGACATGGGAACTGTAATTGATGAGAGTTACAGTGAAAATGGTATTAAATTTAATGTTGCTAGTATGGTTGGCGATGAAAATTCATTTTATATAGTATTTGAACTAATAAAGGAAAATGGTGATAGTTTTAAGGAGTCCGATTATATTTATTTTGAAGATTTTCATTTAAATTTTAGTGGTTCGGGAGGATATACATGGTATGAAATTGAAGACGACAATGAAAATGATAATAAGGCAACATTTATTCTTTCAGGAAATACAGAGAAAAAAACAGTAGGAGATAAATTAACTCTTCAGATGAAAGATTTTGTTGAATATAATATAAAGGAATATAACAATTTTGATGTATATGAGTTTTTATCAAATAACAATGAGTTTATAAATCAAGACCTTGAAGACAATATACAAAAATTGCCTATAGATATTAATGAAAATGCTTCACAAGAAGAAATAGATAAAATTAATGAAATATATAATCAAACACCTGATAAAATTTTGCCTATAAAATCTTCTATTTTTTCAATTGAAGAGGGTAACGATGAAATTTATATTGATAATATAGGTTTTGCAGAAGATAAATTATGTATTAGGCTTGCAATGACAGATTCAGAAAATTATAGCTTTGGAGATTTATTATTTGTAAATAAGAACAATAAGGAAGAAAAATTCTGTGAATACAGTTTTACAGAAGAAAAGGAAGAAGTAGAATATTTATATTATATTTTCGATATAAAAGATATGGAAGAACTAAAAAATTATGAGTTGAAGTATAATATGATTAATAAAATAAATACAATAAAAGGCGAATGGACGGTTACATTTAAAGCTGACTATAAAAATACAACAGATACTATATATGTAAACAAAAAAGTTAAAATACAAGATAAAAGATATACCGTTAAGAATATAAAGTTATCGCCTATATCATTAAATGTTAAATTAATAAATAATTTGTTAGATTATAAGGAAGATGCTAACCATGATTTTTTTGATGAAGTGTCAGTTGTGATGAAGGATGGCTCATTAGTTGAAGTTTCAAGCAGAGGATCTAGTACAAATTCCTTAACATCAACTATAAATTTATTATTCAACCAACCCATTGATATAAAACAAATTGACATTGTCAAAATAGGAGATTTAGAAATACAAATAGATAATAAATAAATATTTTATGAGTATAAGATTGTTAATGATAATTAAATTAGCAACATAAAAAATTAAGGTAGAAAGAATTGATATTAGAATTCTTTCTGCCTTAATTTTTTATGTTCATATACTTTAGTCTTCTTCCTGCTTAAGTCCCCTTTCATGCAATTCGCATTCCTTTTGACTACATTTGTTATCAACATTATATATACATGTAATAGTACCACATTTTTTAAAATTCATTTTTGCAACAACTTCTCTAATATCTTTCATAGCCATATTCATATTGTTACCTCCATATTTAGTTTGATAATTAATTATAACATACAAAATGCAAGATGTAAATATAAAAATGCAAAAATAAAAAAATATATACTTAAAATAGTGGAATTATTATAAAAATATGCAATATAATATATGATAAAGTCATATAATCGAAAGATTTAGCTTTCGTAGATTAGCAACTTTTAAGATGAATACTGCAAGAACTGAATTTTTCCAATCATCGCATATATAAAACAACCTCTACTTAAAGTAGAGGTTGTTTAGTGATTAAAATCATTTTTCATAATTTTCATTGCTATGAGTAATCTATACATGAGATTCTACAGTTTCGTACTCAATATAATGTTATAACTAATTTTAAATTATAGCTAATATTACAAAATTTAAAATGAAAAGTAATGTTGAAACAATTAAAATCGGATGAACTTCATTTAATTTTCCTTTACATAGCTTAATAATGCAGTAGAAAATAAAACCAGCTGCTATACCATAAGATATACTATAAGCAAATCCCATGAACACTGAAGCAAAGAATGCTGGAATTGCTTCTTCAAGGTCTTCCCAATTAATTTTTGTAAATGAAGACATCATCATTACGCCAACAATTATTAATACAGGTGATGTAGCTGCACTTGGTACTATACCTGCAATTGGTGCAACTAATATACAAGCCATGAATAATAAAGATGTTACGACACTTGTTAATCCTGTACGTCCACCAGCACCGATTCCAGCTGCACTTTCTACATATGTTGTTGTGTTTGATGTTCCAAAGATTGCACCAATGGATGTAGCAATAGCATCTGCAAATAATGCTTTATCCATTTTTGATTTAAAACCAGTACTTGTTTCAAGGGCTTTTTGATCTTCTTCACTGAAAATACCTGCACGTCTACCTGTACCTATAAATGTTCCTATGGTATCAAATACATCTGATAAACTAAATGCAAATATAGTCATAATTACAAGTGGTATACGAGATGGATCTGAGAATAAGGACATCATTCCTTCTGATCCAAAGGCAGCACCAAATGTAGTGCCTAATTCTTCAAAAGCTGAACCTATAGCTTGAGTACTTAAGCTTGCGTTTGAAATATCAACAACGCCAAAGGGTATACCAATTAAAGTTGTAGTAATAATACTTATAAGTATTGCTCCCTTGACCTTTAAAACCAATAATATAACTAATATTGCAAGGCCTATTAATGCAAGTTGCGTACCAGGGTTAGTAAAATCAACAAGTGCTGGTATAATACCACCATCTGTTATTACTGAAAAGATTCCACCATATGTTTCATCTGCTATAAATGGTTGGTTATTTATTGAAAGTATATTTGCTGATTCAGATGTAAATTGAACAAGGTTAGCACCTTTAATACCTATATAAGCTATAAATATTCCTATACCACCACTTATTGCATTTTGTAAACTTTCTGGTATTGATTTAATTATACTTTTTCGAATTTTTGTAATTGTTATTAAAATATTTAATATACCGCAAATAAAAACGAGAGCTAGCGCTTGTTGCCAGGTAAAACCTAATGCAAAAACTACTGTATAAGTGAAGAATGCATTTAGTCCCATACCTGGTGCCTGAGCATATGGAACATTTGCAAATAACCCCATTACTAAAGTTCCTATTACTGCTGCTATTATTGTTGCAAGAAAAACTGCTTGTGATGGCATTCCGGTTTGAGATAATATTGCGGGATTTACGAAAATAATGTAGGACATTGCAAAGAATGTAGTAAAACCAGCCATTACTTCAGTAGAAACATTTGTTCCTTGCTCTTTAAGCTTAAAAAATTTTTCCATTATTCCTCCTAATTTAATTATAAATTTTTTAAAATAATTCAAATATTAATGTTTACTATTTCCTCATCTAATATAAATATACTTAAGTTACATTGTTCTCTTTACAGTTAGTAAAACATTTTAAATAATAAAAAAACGAATAGAAAAACTATTCGCATCAATACTTGAAAAAATAAAAATAGAAAACTACTCAATAGTCAAACAATTTACGGTCGTTTGGTAGAAACTTAGGAACCATATTTTCCACATTATATTGATGCATTAATATTTGATTTTGACTTTTGTATTATATCCTAATTAGTGAGAATAAGCAATAGATTTTCGTATTTTTTTGTAGTATTTTGTCTTATTTATAAATTATCTTTATTGCATATTAAGATAAAAAATTAAGATAAAAAGATAAAAAAAATATTGACATAATAATTGTGTATATGTATAATGAGAAACAAGTTAATTAAAAAAGCGTTGACGGAGACAAAAATACTTGAAAAATAACTTTAGAGAACCGATGGTTGGTGAAAATCGGTGTTATAAAGTATGCAATGATCACTCCTGAGCTTCCAAGTCGAAATTTTTTAGTAGGCAAGGACGTATTCCTGCGTTAATAGGATAGAGTTCAAAAAATACAAATAAATTTTTTCGACTTGAATGAGGCGATATTTTTTTATCGTAAATTAGGGTGGTACCACGGAAAGACCTTTCGTCCCTATATATATCTATAGTTAGATGTATATAGAGATGAAAGGTCTTTATTTTTTCGGCCTTGAGGGAGAAAAATATAATATAATTATTAGGAGGAAAATAAATGAGAAGCGATTCAGTAACTAAGGGAGTACAACAGGCACCTCACCGTTCATTATTTAATGCCTTAGGATATACAAAGGAAGAATTAAATAAACCTTTAATAGGGATAGTGAGTTCACAAAATGATATAGTTCCAGGGCATATGAACTTGGATAAAATTGTTGATGCTGTGAAAATGGGAGTTGCTATGGCAGGTGGAACACCTGTGGTTTTTCCAGCAATAGCAGTATGTGATGGTATAGCTATGGGTCATCAAGGAATGAAATATTCACTTGTTACTAGGGACTTAATAGCAGATTCTACAGAAGCAATGGCAATGGCGCACTGTTTTGATGCATTAGTTATGGTACCAAACTGTGATAAAAATGTTCCTGGACTTTTAATGGCAGCTGCAAGGGTAAATATTCCTACTATATTTGTTAGTGGAGGACCAATGCTTGCTGGTAAATTAAATGGAAAAAGAACATGTTTATCAGACATGTTCGAAGCCGTAGGAGCTTATAATGCAGGGAAAATGAGTTTTGATGAAGTGGAAGAGTACGAAAATAAGGCATGTCCTTCTTGCGGTTCATGTTCAGGTATGTATACAGCTAATAGTATGAATTGTTTAACTGAGGCATTAGGAATGGGATTAAAAGGAAATGGTACAATCCCTGCTGTGTATTCTGAAAGAATAAGACTTGCTAAACATGCTGGAATGAAAGTAATGGAGCTAGTAGAAAAAAATATAAGACCTAGAGATATAATGACTAAGGATGCATTTATGAATGCTTTAACAGTAGATATGGCTCTTGGATGTAGTACAAACAGTATGCTTCATTTACCAGCTATAGCTTATGAAGCAGGAGTAGATTTGAATTTAGATATAGCAAATGAAATAAGTGCAAAAACTCCAAATCTATGTCACCTTGCACCTGCTGGAAATACTTTTATGGAAGATTTAGATGATGCAGGTGGTGTTTATGCAGTTATGAATGAATTAAATAAAAAAGGTTTGATTAACACAGGTTTATTAACATGTAGTGGCTTAACTGTAGGTGAAAATATTAAAGGTTGTGTAAATAATAATAATGAAATAATAAGACCTGTGGAAAACCCATATAGTCAGACTGGTGGTATTGCAGTACTGAAGGGCAATTTAGCTCCTGATACATGTGTTGTTAAACGTTCAGCTGTTTCACCTGAAATGATGATACATGAAGGTCCTGCACGAGTATTTGATTGTGAAGAAGATGCAATAGAGGCTATAAACAAAGGAAAAATTGTACAAGGTGATGTTGTGGTAATTCGTTATGAAGGGCCAAAAGGTGGACCTGGTATGAGAGAAATGCTAAATCCTACATCGGCTATAATGGGTAGAGGTTTAGGAGATAGTGTAGCATTAATAACTGATGGTCGTTTCTCTGGTGCCACAAGAGGTGCAGCAATAGGACATGTTTCTCCAGAAGCTGCTGTTGGAGGAAATATTGCTTTAGTTGAAGAAGGAGATGTAATTAAAATTAATATTAATGAAAATAAAATAGACTTTGTTATATCGGATGAAGAATTAGAAAATAGAAGAGCTAAATGGCAGCCAAGAGAACCAAAGATTACAACAGGCTATTTGGCTAGATATGCTTCACTTGTTACATCTGGCAATAGGGGAGCAGTATTAGAAGTTAATAAATAATATTAAGAGCTTAAGGATAATAGCTTCAGCTCCACATAGAAATAAATAATTGCAATAATTTAAAATTAATTTTTAAAAACTGGAGGATTAAAATGAAAGTACTTGAAAAAATAAGCGGTTTAGTTGGAAAATTTATGGCTGTAATAGTATTGGTTATAGCTGCAATGGCGTTATTTGTTCCTACAACATTTCTTTGGATTAAGGGATCTTATATAACACCTTTATTAATGATAGTAATGTTTGGAATGGGATTAACTTTAAAATTTGATGATTTTAAATTAGTATTTAGCAGACCTAAAGATGTTTTAATTGGATGTTTGGCACAATTTACGATAATGCCTTTGATAGCATTATTATTAACAAAAATATTTAATTTGCCACCAGAATTAGCAGTTGGTGTTGTACTTGTAGGAACTTGTCCAGGAGGAACATCTTCTAATGTAATGACATATTTAGCTAAGGGTGATATAGCCCTTTCGGTTGCAATGACAAGTGTTTCGACTGTATTAGCTCCAATATTAACTCCTTTAATTACTAAGCTACTAATTGGACAAACTGTATCGGTAGATGTTATGAGTATGTTTATATCTATAGTGAAAGTAGTAATTCTTCCTATAGGACTTGGATTTATTATAAATAGTTTCTTTGGTAAAATCACTGAAAAATTTGTTAAAGTTCTACCATTGGTATCTGTAACTGCTATTGTTGCTATCGTAGCTTCAGTTGTTGCCTCAAATTCAGAAAAAATCTTGACTAGTGGACTTATAATAATATTAGTTGTTGTTTTACACAATTGTTTAGGATATGTAATTGGGTTTATAGTTGGAAAAGTTTTAGGTTTAGATTTATCAAAACAGAAAGCTATTGCTATTGAAGTAGGAATGCAAAATTCAGGGTTAGCAACATCACTTGCTGCAACTTCATTTGCTCAATATCCATTAGCAACAATTCCAGGTGCTGTATTTAGTGTATGGCATAATATATCTGGAGCTATTGCTGCTAACATACTTTCTAGAAAAGAAAGTTAAATTGTAGGGGGCGCATTGTATGCGCCCCGCGGTATGCATGCAATGCATACCCTATAATGTAAATATAATTCACTATTATAACTATTCATATCGTAATGCATCAACTGGTTTTAATTTTGAAGCCTTATTAGCAGGATATAATCCGAAGAAAACACCTACAGCTAAAGAAAAACCAAATGCTCCAATAATTACAGGTATATTAACAACATAATTAATAGCCATTATATCACTTATTGCAGAAGAAACAATCACACCTAGTACAGCACCAATGATACCTCCAACTCCGCTCATTACAGAGGATTCAATTAAAAACTGAATTAGTATATTAACTCTTCCGGCACCTATTGCTTTTCTTATACCTATTTCTCTTGTTCTTTCAGTTACTGTAACAAGCATTATGTTCATAATTCCTATACCACCTACTAAAAGTGAAATTCCTGCTATACCACCAAGCATAGCAGTAAGCATTGCTGTAGTTTCATTTATAACATCTAGCATTTCATCTTGGCTAAAAACCATGTATGAATCTTCATCTTCAAAGTAGTCAAATAAATAATTTTCAATGTTTTCTTTAGCTAAAGTTGATTCCTCAGATGAATTTGCCTGTATAGTTATACTGTTAATTTCTTTGGTACTATTTTGTCTCATTAATGTAGTTACTGGGACGATAACAATGTCATTGCTGTCACCAGCAATAGAGCTTTCTTTGTCTTGAAGAACACCTACAACCGTATATTTTTCTCCATTTATAGAAATATCCTTATTCAAAGGGTTATCTTTACCGAACAAATCTTCAGCAGTTGTTAGACCTATAATTGCTACTTTATTTCTGTAGTCTACATCAACAGGGCTTATTTTTCTTCCAGAACCAATTTTATAGTTATTAATGTTCATGTAGTTTTCATTTCCACCGTTTATATTTACAGTTGTTGTCTCTAAATCATACTTAACAGTAGCATTAGAGTTATATACAGGCGTTACATTTTTAACTCCATCTAGTTTTTCAAAATCATAAACATCATTATATATTATAGATTTTCTTCTATCAAAGATATTTATACTGATTATGTTTGAACCCATGCTGGATATACTATCAGTAACACCTGACGTGGCTCCTTGTCCTATGGATATAAGGACTACTACAGCAAATACACCTATTATTATTCCAAGCATTGTAAGAAATGTTCTCATTTTATTTGAAAAAATAGATTGAAAGGCCATTTTTGTTACGCTTTTTATATTCATTTTAAATTTCCTTTCTTAACTCTGATTTGTAATACTGTTTAAAAGCAATCCGTCTTTAATAGTTATAGTTCTTTTGGCTACTTTAGCCACTTCATTGTCATGGGTTATAAGAACTATAGTTTTACCTTCTTTACTAAGTTCTTTTATTAAATTCATTACATCACTTCCTGATTTAGAATCTAAGTTTCCAGTAGGTTCATCTGCCAATAATACAGGAGGGTCTCCTGCTAGTGCTCTTGCAATAGCAACACGTTGCTGCTGCCCACCAGACAATTCTGTTGGCTTGTGATTCATCCTGTCATTTAATCCAACTTTTTCTAATGCATCTAAAGTTAGTTTTCTTCTTTCTTTACTGTTCATTCCTCTATAAATGAGAGGTAGCTCAACATTTTCTAAAGCTGTTAGTTTAGGTAGAAGATTAAATTTTTGAAATATGAATCCTATTTTTTGATTTCTTATTTTGGACAGTTGTTTTTCATTGTAAGTGCTAATCTCCTTGCCATCCAAATAGTATTCGCCTGTTGTAGGCGCATCTAGACAACCTATCATGTTCATTAGAGTAGACTTGCCTGAACCTGAAGGTCCTATAATTGATAAAAATTCACCTTCGTTAACATGTAAGGATATACCTTTTAGAACCTGTACCTGTACAGAACCCATATCATAAGTTTTTGTAATATCTTTTAAATCTATCATTTTGTAACCACCACTCCTTTTCTGCTTCCGCCCATACCAGGCATGATGTTTACATTTTTCCCAGGCATCTCAGAGGAGTTAGATTGAACTGAATTATAAACAATTACATTACCTTCATTTATTCCTGAAATAATTTCAACTTTATCTTTTGTAGCTAATCCCAGCTTTACTTTCATATCTTTTTTATTGCCAGATTCATCTTTAACAGTTACCATATAATTTCCATTTAGTCTATGAACAGCATCGATAGGGATGACTAGTACATTTTTTTTGCTATCTGCTAATATTTCAACATCTACATTCATACCTGACATAAGAGTTTTTCTATCATCTAATTTAACAGTTACATCATATGTAGTAATTCCGTTTTGACTTTTTCCTTCCATTGATATTTTAGCTACTTTGCCGGTGAATTTATCATCAGGATAAACATCACTATAAATATTGGCTTGTTGTCCTAATTTTATTTTATCTATATCGAGTTCATCAACAGCAATAACTACTTCCATATTTTCAAGGTCTGCAACAGTCATTAAAGTTGTAGTTCTGTCAACAACCTCTTCTTCTGATACATTAATTTGAAGAACAGTGCCTTTCATGGGAGAGTAAATAGTATCTCCTTCAACTAAATCTTCTATTTGAGATTGATACTTTGCAATTGAATTTTGTTTTTCAGCTATTTCAAGGGCTAAGTCTTCACCTTCAATAATTGCTATAATATCACCTTTATCGATGTACTTTCCATTTTCAGTATTTACAGATTTAATCTTACCACCTACTTTAGCAGTAATATTTTCTTCTTTTACATCAATAATTTTACCGTTGCTCATACCTTCATATGAGCCTTGACTATTGGTTACAGTGACTTGAGCTAGGTCCCCTACACTGAATCCACCGGGATTTTTCATCTTAAGAGTTACTATGTATCCAAATGTACCTCCGCCTTGTTGAACAGGAGTGCTATTCTTTTCAATTACAGTTCCTGAATGAGTTGATAAATATTTGGTCATAAATATAGATGCTTCGTCGTCAATAGATATTTTGTCAAATTGACCTTTAGTAAAAAATACTTCGACATATGAATTGTCAGTATCTTTAACAGTGGCTATATTATAATTAGTGCTGATTTCATCTCCAACCTCAATATCCATGCCAGAAATCACTCCGGAAACTGGGGCATATATATTTAAATCATCTTGATTTTTGTATAATTCGTTTAGTTCTCGTTGAGTTTTTTCAATATTTAATTCAATTCCATTAATTTCTGTTTGACTATCGCTTGCCATATCAGACTTTAAGGATGTAAGTATTTGATCTTTTTCCACTAAATCTCCTTCTGTAACATAAATTTTATCAACAGTTCCATCAATTTCGGATTTTATTTCCCTTTTATCTGATGGATTAACACTTCCGCTTTCTGAAACAGAAACAGATATGTTATCTTTTGAAACGGTATATTCAATTTCATTGTTTAAAATTTCAGTTGCATTAGTTTTGTTGGTAGTTCTATAAGTAACGAATTTGAAACCAATAAATACAACAGTAAGAATTGCTGCAATAATAACAATCCATTTAAATTTTTTGTTTTTCATATAAAATAGTCCTTTCTGATTTTAATTTTTATTAGTAATTTATTTAATAATATTATTTAAATGTGATGGAATTGTGTTTTAGAACATCAATAAAAAAATAAAAAACAGGTTACATTTTGTAACCTGTTAACTTACAAATAAACGTAGGGGACGCATTGTATGCGTCCCGCGGTTTGCATACAATGCAAACCCTACATTACATTATTGTTATCTTTTAATTTGTGAACATTTGTGTCCAGTATGGTGTTCCTGTTGAGTTTGTTACATAACCTACACCTAATTTTGAAAAGTTAGGTGAAAGGATGTTTGCTTTGTGACCTTCTGAGTTCATCCAAGCATTTACTACTTCTTCAGGAGATCTTTGACCTTTTGCAATATTTTCGCCCCATGCAGAATAATTAATTCCATTTTGCTTCAACATGTCACCTGCGCTACCGTAAGTTGGTGATTGGTGTGCAAAGTAATTGTTGTCAGCCATATCCTTAGATTTAGCTCTAGCTACATTGGAAATAGCTGAATCAAATGAAAGAGAAGGAAGACCAACTTTTTGTCTTTCTACATTTACAAGTTCAACTACTTTTTGTTCATAATTTGATTTTGATGTAGGAGCTGTAGTGTTGTTTGTTTGTATATTTTCCTGTTCAGTTAATTGTGTATTATCACTAAAGGTATTTGCTTGTTGTGTATTTTCAATAGAAGGAGTTTCAGTTTGTGTAGTATCTTCTAAAGGTTCTACTGATTGAGTATTCCATGGTTCAGATGCAAATAAATTATTTATAAATGACCAATCATATGTTGGATAGCTTTCCATTCCTGCAGCAAAGACTGTTGTAGATGATAGTGCTAATGTTAATGTTAATGCCATTGCAATTATCTTATTTTTCATAAATTTTCTCCTTAATATTTTATTGGATTTTTTAACGAAAAGCTCTAAAATTATTATTAACAACTTTTTCGTTATGAATGTATTATAACATGCAAACTTGTATAAATAAACCATCAATAACTACATCAAGTTCCTAATGTTACAAGTATATTACAAATATTTGTAATAGTATTGTAATATTCGATAATAAAAAAAGACTACCAAAGGCAATCTAAGCTGTAGGGGACGCATTGTATGCGTCCCTCAGTATGCATACAATGCATACCCTACAATGTAAAATTATTGTCATTTGTTTAATTTGTGAATATTTGTGTCCAGTATGGTCTTCCGTTTGAGTTTGTAACGTATCCTACTCCTATTTTGTTAAAGTTTGATGAAAGGATGTTAGCTCTATGACCTGGAGAATTCATCCATGCATCTACTACTATTTCAGGAGTTTTTTGACCATATGCAATATTTTCACCCCATGCAGACCAGCTAATTCCAAATTGTCTTAACATGTCTCCAGCACTTCCGTAAGTTGGAGATTGGTGTGCAAAGTAATTATTATTCGCCATATCTTTTGATTTAGTTCTAGCAACGTTAGAAATAGATGTATCTAGCGTAAGAGCAGACAAACCAGCTTTTTGTCTTTCCACATTAACAAGTTCTACTACTTTTTGCTCATATTCTAAGCTAGAAGAAATTGTTGAATCCTTTGATTCATTTTGAGTATTCTCTTTTTCAGGTGTTTCTTGTTCCTTTTCAACTGGCTCTGTAACCTCTTGTTTCTTCTCAACTTGCTCTGTAACCTCTTGTTCCTGTTCAACTGGCTCTGTAACCTTTGATTTAGATAAATTTTTGTTAAGTAACTCTTTCCAATTAATTGAATTTAAATCTACACTTTTACCGTTTATAGTCAGTTTATATTTTGTATTACTTGTTTGACTATAATTTTGATTAAAATTTCTAAGTAAGTTATTAATGTCATACTTTTTAGTACAATATGTCTCTTCCGCAGCAAATGCTGTTGTAGATGATAATGCTAATACCGTAGATAATGTTAGTGCTAATACCTTATGCTTCATAATTCACTCCTATTAGTTTTAGATTTTTTTGGGAAGACAGGTATATTTTTATACACATATCTTCTATAAAATATTGAACTTTTTAATGAGTTTTACGTCATAATGAATTATAGCATGTACATTTTGTTAAATAAATCATCAATAAATTCTTAAATTGGCAAATGTGTCAAGAAAATTACACAATATTGAAAAATAAAAAACATATAACATAATTATTAAATATTCATTAATAATATAAATGAGATATGCTCATATCTTAAGAAATATGAAATATATTTTACATTTATTACTATCGTATGCAGAAAATAATAATATAAATTCTTGACAATGGCATCAATATATATTATATTAATGAATAAATATATATTATAATAACAATGATAGTTTTAAGTAACATTTTGGTTACAAAATTAGAGAGTGAACTGGGTGGTGAAAGGTTCATAGTACAAGATGTGAATTACGGCTCTGGAGTTACTGTGGGAAACCATAGCGGAATATCTGAACGTTAAATCAGTATAAGGCACATATGTGTAAATTAAGGTGGTACCACGGGTTTTTCGTCCTTTATGGAGAAAAGCCCTTTTTTATATAATGGAGGTTAAATTATGAATAAGGAAAATGTATTTGATGTGTTAAAAGAAAGAGGATATTTAGAGCAATGTACTCATGAAGATGAAATTAGAGAACTCTTAGGAAAAGAATCTGTAACATTTTATATAGGTTTTGACCCTACTGCTGATAGTTTGCATATAGGTCATTATATACAAATAATGGTTATGTCTATAATGCAAAAATATGGTCATAAACCAATAGCTCTAATTGGTGGAGGAACCACTATGATTGGTGATCCCAGCGACAGAACAGGTATGCGCTCTATAATGACACAAGAGATAATTACTCGAAATGGAGAAAATTTTAAAAAAGTATTTGAGAAATTTTTAGATTTTTCTGATGATAAAGCAATCATGGATAATAATGCAGAATGGCTTTTACCTTTAAACTTTCTTGAATTTATGCGTGAAGTAGGAGTTCACTTTTCAGTTAACAGAATGCTAACTGCAGAATGTTACAAAAATAGAATGGAACAAGGACTTACATTCTTTGAATTTGGTTACATGTTGATGCAATCCTATGATTTCTATGTTTTAAATCAGAAATATGACTGTAAAATGCAGTTTGGTGGTAATGACCAATGGTCTAACATCATAGGCGGTATCGAATTAACAAGGAGAAAGTCAGGAAAACAGTTATACGGTATGACATTTTCATTGTTGACAAACAGTGAAGGTAAGAAAATGGGCAAGACTGAAAAGGGAGCCCTTTGGTTAGATAGAAACAAAACTACACCATACGAATTTTATCAGTACTGGAGAAACATCGATGATGCTGATGTTGAAAAATGTCTTGCATTATTAACATTCATTCCAATGGATGAAGTTAGAAGACTTGGAAGCTTAGAAGGAGCTGAAATTAATAAAGCAAAAGAAATTCTTGCATATGAGGTTACTAAGCTTATTCATTCGGAAGAGGATGCTGTTAAGGCACAGGATGCTGCAAGAGCATTATTTGGGGGAAGTGCAGATTCTGAGAACATTCCATCTACAGAGCTTACAGCTGATGAGCTTGGAGATGGTATGACAGTAATAGACCTTATGGTAAAAGCAAACCTTATTAAATCAAAGAGTGAAGGCAGAAGGTTAATCGAACAATCTGGAGTATCAGTTAATGATAATATAGTAGGAGATGTAGGTTCAACAGTTTCAAAATCAGATTTTGAAGACGGAAAATTAATGATTAAAAAAGGCAAGAAAGTATACCACAGAATTAAATTGATTTAATTTAGTAGTTATTGTTATTATTCCATTTTCGTTAGTATATCTAAAAAATTAATGGAATTAATTTAAAAATATTGATTAGTGATATATTAAATACCAAGGAATATCAAGAGGTCTGGAGATTCTTCGCTTATGCTCAGAATGTACTATCATTTTGAGAGTAGCTGGAAGAATCTCCTCTTTTATTATTTAAAAAAATTATTAATACTTTAAGGAAAATATGGTAAAATATTATAAATGAATAATAAGGAGTGATTAAATGTTAAATAAACAATTAATTGAAAATACACTTACTGCTGCTTTATCAACTGGTGGTGACTTCGCAGAGATATTTGTAGAAGATAGAACCAACAACGGAATATTAATGATAGGAGGCAAGGTAGAGAGTACAATGTCAGGAAGAGATTATGGTGTAGGCATAAGAATATTCAAGGGATTTAACAGCATTTATGCATACACTAACAAATCCGACAGTGATACACTCATATCTACAGCTAAGAAGGCGGCTGCAGCTATTGAAGGAAGCAGTGGTGATATAATCATTAATTTAGAAAAATCAGATATTATCAATGTAAATAATATTCAAAAAGATCCTAATTCTGTTGCTAAAACAAAAAAGGTTGAACTAATGCGTCAAGCCTATAATATAGCATATAATTATGACGATTTGATTACTCAAGTTTCAGTAAATTATACTGATTATGTTCAAAATGTTATGATTGCGAATTCAGAAGGATTATGGAAGGAAGATTCTCGTGTTCGCTCTAGATTGGGTATTTCTTCTATAGCATCAAAAAATGAAGAAATGCAATCTGGATTTTTAGGACCAGGTGCAAGTAAAGGCTATGAATTTTTCGAAAATTTAGATGTTGATAAATATGCTAAAGAAGCGTCTAGGATAGCTGTAACAATGGTAAATGCTAAGTACAGCCCAAGTGGAAGAATGCCAGTTATTATTGATAATGGATTTGGCGGAGTTATATTTCATGAAGCTTGTGGTCATGGATTGGAAGCTACTTCAGTTGCTAAAGGATTGTCAGTTTTTAGTGATAAAATAGGTCAACAAATTGCCTCGCCACTTGTAACTGCAATAGATGATGGAACTATACCTAATGAATGGGGTTCATTTAATATAGATGATGAAGGTACTCAATCTAAGAGGAATGTTCTTATTGAAAATGGTATTCTTAGAGGGTACATGATAGATAAATTGAATTCAAGAAGAATGAAAATGGATATTACTGGTTCAAGTAGAAGACAATCCTATAGGTTTCCACCAACTTCACGTATGTCAAATACCTTTATAGATAAAGGGAAATCTTCACCAGAAGAGATTATATCTAATACTGAAAAGGGAATTTATGCAAAATATATGGGTGGAGGTTCTGTAAATCCAAGTACAGGAGAGTTTAATTTTGCTGTAATGGAGGGTTATTTAGTTGAAAATGGCAAAATAAAGGAGCCTGTAAGAGGTGCAACGTTAATAGGTAAAGGAACGGATATATTAAATAAAATAGATATGGTAGGAAATAATTTATCTTATGGGCAGGGGATGTGCGGTTCTGTAAGTGGAAGTATACCAACGAATGTAGGCCAGCCTATGATAAGGGTATCTGAAATTACTGTAGGTGGAAGGGAAGGTGAAAAATAATGAATATGAATTCGTTGATAGAAAAAATATTCTTGTTAGGTAAAGAACAAGGAATGAAAGATATGGAAGTATACTATTCTGGTGGAAATAGTTTATCGTTAAAAGTATTTGAAAAAGAGCTTGATGGATATAGTTTATCTGAAAGTGAAGGATTATCCTTAAGGGGAGTTTATAATGGTAAGATGGGATATTCATATACTGAGAAGGTAGATGAATCATCTATAGATCTTTTAGTAAAAGGAGCAATAGAGAATGCTCAGGTTATAGATTCTGATGATGAGGAAGTAATTTATCAAGGTTCTAAGGAATATAAAAAAGTAAATAATTATAATGAAAATCTTCAAAATATTCTTGAAGTTGATAAAATACAATTTGTAAAAGCACTTGAAGAAGAAGCATTTAATCAAGATAAGCGAATTGTATCAGTAGAGAATTGTGTTTATGGTGATGGGTATGGAGAAACAATAATTTCAAATACTAAGGGATTATACCTTCATGATAAAAGTAATATCGCCTATACTTATATTGTTGTTGTAGCTAGAGATGGGGAAGATATAAAAACAGGATTAGCATATAGAACTGGGAATGATTTTTCTAAATTCAATCCAAAAGAAATTGCAGGAGAAGCAGTAAAAGAAGCTATTTCAATGTTAGGAGCATCTTCCATTAAATCCGGAGACTATACTATTTTGCTACGAAACAATGCTGCTGCAGATTTGTTGGAAGCATTTGCTGGGATTTTTTCTGCAGAAAGTGTACAAAAAGATTTATCCTTGTTAAAAGGTAAAATAAATAAAAAAATAGGAAGTGATAAGTTTAGTTTAGTTGATGATCCTTTTATGGTTGAAGGACTTGCATCACAGTCTTTTGATGGAGAAGGTGTTGCATGTAAATATAAAAAGGTAATTGATAAAGGTGTACTAAAAACATATCTACATAATTTAAAAACAGCAAAGAAAGATGGAGTTGAAACAACTGGAAATGCTAGTAAAGGTTCTTATAAGTCGTCAATTGACATATCTCCAACGAACTTTTATGTAGAAAAAGGAAATAAAACTTATGAAGAGTTGTTATCTTCTATAGATAAAGGTATCTTAATAACGGAATTACAAGGTCTTCATTCTGGACTTAACTCTATTTCAGGAGACTTTTCATTAGCAGCTTTAGGATATGAAATAGAAGGAGGTAAAATCAAAAGACCAATAGAGCAAATTACAGTTGCAGGAAATTACTTTGAAATGTTAAAAAATATCGAAGAAGTGGGAACAGATTTGAAATTTAGCCTTCCTGGAGGAGCGTATATTGGTTCACCATCATTGAAAATTAAAAAGCTTGCTGTGGCTGGCGAGTAATATCAAAAAGATAATCCAGAATTATTCTGGATTATCTTTTTAGTTATATAATTTTCTAGATACTTACGTAACTTTAGCTGACTAAAGAGTATAAATCAGTCAATTCTTTCTCGTTCATTGAACAATAATGTGATGCAGTATAAACCTGCTAATCCTACTAGTCCATACACCAAACGGCTAAAAATTGCAGTTTGTCCTCCGAATATAGCAGCAACGAGATCAAATTGAAATAATGCTATTAGACCCCAGTTTATTGCTCCTATAATAACTATTACTAAAGCGAATTTATCCATAAATTATTATCCTCCTTAAGCTTAAATATAATAGTATTATTTCTAAATTTAGTAATAATATGCATATATTTTTTTATTAGTTATTGTCTTAAATATGTATAGACTATTATTTGGATTTTTGATTATAATTTGCATTAATAAACTTATTAAACGACAAAAAATAATAAATTTTTATTATTTCCGAGGAAATAATAAAAATTTGTATTTTTCTGTTCATAATTATTTATATGGAAATTTTATCTTTTATTATTAATATAATTTAACATATATATTTACGCTGAATATAATAAATAAAAAGTTTATGATTTTTAGGAGGTAATTATGGATAGTTGTAAACATGAAAATATTGTTGAAGTAAAAGATGTAAATGAAGATATAAATGCTCAACATGACTATGGAAGGGGACCAATTAATCAACCATGTGTTCCAAGAATCCGTGATAGAGTAGCTGGAGATAGAGGAATAGATTCTTCTCTTTTATTTTTCTTTTTAATTTTAGTTTGTATTGTATGTCAATGTGATACTGGAATAGAATTAGATACACTTTTATGGTTTTTCTTATTACTTGTAGTATTATATCAATTTAACTTTGATAATGGATTTGGACTTTAGAGATTATTGAAAAGATTGTTATATATTTTTATTAGGATAATATAGTCTAAACTTGTAAAAAGAATAAAGCAGCTCTGTCAAATTTTTAGGCAGATCTGCTTTTGAATTAAGTAAGAATATTTTATTTTTTATTTTTTTTACCGTCATCAATCATTTCTATTTCTAGTTTATCAAAGTCGATTTCATCAATAAAGTCATTTGGATAAAAAGTAACATATTTGAATTCATTGAACTCAAAGTTATGTTTTGATAACCACAAAGGTACACTAATATCAAATTTTTGGCATATTTCTTTAAAACATTTTTCTCTTTTTTCTAAAGGTGATAAATTTTCATCGTTCTTTATATTCAGAGAAGAAATAATTTTGTTATTTTTAATTTTCTTTGCCCATAGTTTATACATATTATCCTCTTTTCGATGCTGTAGGTTAGTAGTAACATTATTTATTTATCTTAAAAAAAGCAGGTAATCCCATCTAAATGATGAGAAACCTGCGATAATACCTTAATCCAATTTGCTTTTTATTCTATTATCGATTTCTGTTAATTTATACAGTTAAAAGTTTCATCGCATTATTATATAATTAAATTATATAATAATAAAAGAGAGTAAAATTGTCAACATATTTTTATTAAATGTTATTAATTTTATCAGTTGATTTATATTTAGGATTAACTGTAAAAGTTTTTCTAAAAAATCCAGTTAGATAATCAATCTTAGCTTCAGCAAGAGTATCTTCAGCATCACTTGAAACTATTATATTATATCCATCTACTTCATAGATTATATCATTTTCTTTTTGTTTCTCCGAAACAATACCATAAAAGTAACCACTTCAACCTACTTTTATTTTAGTCAATTTAATTGGGATATTTTCTCTTTGTAATTCTGACATTTTTTTCTTTGCTTTATCAGTTATCGAGAATTTTATCATTTATATCCCTCCTAAGAAAACAATGGTTTGATTTCGAAACCCTTTTTAAAGAAACCTGTTTGATAATCTATTTCTGCCCCTTTAACTGCACCTTCTAATTCTTCAGATACAATTATATCAATACCTTCAACATTATAAGAATTTTCATTTTCTAATTGTTTCTCCGAAACAATGCCAAATTCGGCACCGCATCAGGAATAACCTGTTATTTTCATTTTAATTGGTTCATTATTTTGTTGAAGTTCTACTAATTTTTCTTTTGCAGCTTTAGTTAACTTAATATTCATATTATTCTTATCCTCCTTTTGTTCTTTATTATAATCATATAATATCATTTTAATTCATATAATTCAGTGACATAGTCACAAAGTAAAAATATTATTATGTAAAATTATGTAATGCTTTATTGTTCTATTATTATATGATATGATAAATTAACAAAAAGTCAAGAATTTTTGGAGGTAATAATGATTGAAGGCAATGAATTGAATTTGTTAAATAGGTTGGAATTTTGGACTAAATTAAATTCAAGGGAACAAAAAAATTTAATTGACAATATAGAAAAAAAATCATTTCCAAAAAACAAAATAGTATATGAAGGATTAGATGATTGCAAAGGGTTAATTTTAGTTAAAAGTGGCCAGTTGAGAACTTTTATACTTTCAGAAAACGGGAAGGAAGTCACATTATACAGACTGTTTGAAGATGATGTATGTATAATGTCTGCCTCATGCGCTTTAAATAATATTACTTTTGATGTTTATATTGAAGCAGAAAAAAATAGTGAGATTTTGTTAATACCATCAGAAATATACATGAGATTAAGTGAAAATAATATTTATGTGCAAAAATTTACTAATGAAATAACATTATCGAGGTTTTCAGATGTTATGTGGATAATGGAACAAGTACTATTTATGAGTTTCGATAAAAGATTAGCTATATTTTTATTAGAACAATCAAACATAGAAAAATCAAATACATTATATATTACTCATGAAGATATAGCAAAGAATATAGGCAGTGCCAGAGAGGTTGTAAGTCGTATGCTCAAGTATTTTCAAAATGAAGGTTATGTAAAAACAGAAAGAGGAAATATTCTAATAACTGATAAGAAGAAGCTTTTACAATTAACTACTTAAATTTAACAATAGTTTTTTTATTTCATCATTATTAATATCGTTATTTTTGCTTATCTTTTTTATTATTTCAGCTGGATGGTTTTTAATATAATAGATGGTATCTGATAGTGATGAAGCCTCTTCAATATCATGAGTTATGAATATTACTGTTCTTTTACTTTTGCTCCACAATTTTAGAAATGATTGTATCATTTCTTTTTTTAGTTTTAAGTCCAAGCCCTTAAAAGGTTCATCCATTATTAAAATATTTGAAGGATATGCAAAGGCCCTGGCAAGTGAAACTCTTTGTGCCATTCCTCCACTTAGGTTTTTTGGAAGATAATCTTTGTAATTAAAAAGTTCAACCATGTTAATATAATTTTCTATTATTTTTTTTCGTTCATCTAATTCATATACATCTCTTAATACAAAATCAATATTATCATAAACACTATACCATTTAAGAAGTCTTGGTTCTTGAAAAACATAAGAGTATAATGAATTTTCAGTACCTGTTATATTACCGCTGTCTACTTGAATCAAACCTGCTAATATATTAGCAATGGTTGTTTTTCCAACTCCAGAAGGTCCAAATAAACATGTAATTTTATTATCATCAAATGTTATATTGAAATTTTTAAGTATATATGAATCGTTATATATTTTAGATATATTTTTAAAACTAATCATTTGAGTCTCCCATTTTGAATAATAATTTCAAAGTTTTTTCAAATAAAATACTTAAGAATAGAATAATAAGAGTCCATGCAAATAAATCTGGTATTTCTAAATAAACCTTGGAATCATAAAGATGACTGCCTATTGAATATTTAGGTAAACTTAATACTTCAGCAGCAGAAGTTACTTTCCAACTAATACCTAATGCAGATAACATTCCAGACTTAATATAAGGTAGAGCTGAGTAAAAATAAACTGATTTAACAATATGAATTTTACTAATATTATATACCTTACACATTTGTAAGAGTTTTATATCTGTTTCTTTAATACCATATATTGTATTTGTCCAAATAATAGGAAAACACATTAGGAATGCAACAAATATTGGAACATTAGTATCTTTAAACCATATAATTGCAATTATAATAATTGACATAACTGGAATAGTGCGAATTACGCTTACTAATGGATTAAATAAATCAAATAAATATTTATTAATGCCACAGAAATATCCAAATATGATTCCTAAAATACAAGAAATAAAAAATCCAAATAAAGTTCGATATGTACTGTATAATATAGTTATATAAGTATCTTGAGAAAATAAAAGTTTATATAGTGACTGAAATGTTGAAATAGGAGAAGGGAGATAAATCTCCTGATTTATAATCAGTGCAAATATCTCCCATATAATTATCCAAAATAAGATTATTAAAAAATTTTTGTATTTACTCTGAATAATAAAATTCTTCATCAGGTAAATTTCCTCCTACGGAAGCTGGGTTTGAGTCAAATAGTATTTTGTAAAAATTATTTATATTTTCCTTTACACCTATAGCTGGTTGATAAGTTATACCACAATAAGGTATTGCTTTTTCCACTAAAGCTGCATTTGGCATAATTTCATGTTTTTCAACTAAAACTGATGCATCAACTGGATTTTCTATTACCCAATTTACAGAAGATTCATATTGTTTTAAAAAATCATTTACAAATTCCTTGTTATTTTTTGCAAATTCTGTATTAACTACTATACAACCAGTGAACAACTCACTTTCGCCATTTGTAGCATTTTTCCATTCTTCATTTAAATCCAATAGTATTTTAACATTATCATTTTTCATAACAGCTTGAGTTGCAAATGGTTGTGGTAATAGAGCAACTTTTGTATCTTCTGCTATGACAGTTTGAGCTAGAGTAGGATGATCAAGAGAATAATCAAGTTCAACTTTATCTTTAAGACTGTTTTGTTTTAAAATGTAATTCATTGCAAAATCAGGAGTTGAACCTTTTGCACTCATTCCTAATGTTTTTTCTTCTAAATCATTAATTGATGATATTTCATCGGAACCTACAATATACAAATTACCTATAGTATTAAGTGCCATAATTTGTATTCCACCATTTGTTTTATTATATAAAACAGATGCAGCATTAATAGGTAGAGAAGAAATTTGTATATCTCCATTAATTATTTTTCCATTTAATGCATCAGGAGCACTTTCTGCAATATATTCTACATTATATTCACTGCTATTTAATGCTTTTTCATCAATCATTTTAATCATGCCTATTGAAGTAGGTCCTTTAAGACCAGCAATTGTAATATTTACAGGGTCTTTAGACTCTTCTACAGGTTGTACATCTTCAGATGGTTTTTCTGAATTGATATTATCATTCGTTTGATTACATCCAACTACTGATAATATCATAATAATAATCAATAACAGACTTAATTTTTTCATAAATACCTCCACTATATTTTCTATGTATAATAAAACATTTATTAATATTAATGTTTAACTTTATAGATTACATTTGACATTATATTAACATACTATATAGCGTAAGGCAATATATTTTAGAGTAACTTATTTAAGTGACATAATGTCTTCTTCAGGTATATTGAAATAATTGATAAACGAAGTTAAATAAAATTCAGAAGGATTTTCTTCACCTATTTCATATAATTTTATTCTGTCTTTTGGAACGTTTAAAGCTATAGCTAATTCTTGTTTGGTCATATTTTTTGATTTTCTAACTTCTCTTAATTTTTCACCTAATGTCATGCTTTCACCTCTATTATTTAATTATAGAACTTATATTATTATAACATATAGATAATTTTTTATAAATATATTAATGTGATATTTTTAATAAAAGTTGTAGTATGTATATACTTTAGACTGATAACAAAGAGCTTTTTACTATTGAAATTTATTAAAATCCATTATATACTAAAATAAAAACAATAGGGGAAATAATATGATTTCTACAAAGTGGTTTCAAGGAAAAGAAGAAAGTCATAATTATATAGAAATACGCAAAAAAGTATTTAATAGCGAATTATTAATAAAAGAAAAAATCACAGATATTTACGATGAATTTGCATTTAATGTAGTTATTTACGAAGATGAAATTCCCGCTGGTACTGGCAGGTTGTTATTTAAAGAAGGAAAATACTTCATTGATAAAGTTTGTGTTTTGAAAGAGTTCAGAGATAATAATTATAGTGATTTAATTATAAGAATGTTGATAAGAAAGGCAGTTAACATAGGTGCAGATAAAACATACGCTATGATACAAAATGAATATATTAAAATATTCGAAAAAATAGGGTTTGTTGAAGTAAATAAAGAAAATGAAGGAGTATTAATGATGAAAGAAGGTGATGTGGGAGGGCATTGTTGTTAAAAAACTTATAAAAAATAATAGTTTCTAGACAAATAGAGAAAATATATATATAATACTAAAACATTGTAACTCATCAGTAATAATAGAGATGATATTTTAATATAAATAGGGAGAAAAATTATGGATTATAAAAAACTGGCAGATATGCTGTTTCCAAATATAACAAAATTAATTTCAGATTATGAAGAAACGATATTTCCTAAAAGAAATTTAAAAGAAGGAGCAAAAGTAACTCGACTGGCACCTAGTCCTACAGGTTTTATTCATCTTGGAAATCTTTACGGAGCTTTTGTTGATGAGAGATTAGCTCATCAGAGCGAAGGTGTATTTATGCTTCGTATTGAAGATACAGATGAAAAACGTAAAGTTGAGGGCGCTGTTGAAACGATTATATCTTCTTTAGAATACTTTGGCGTAAAGTTTGATGAAGGAGCGTTTGTTGATGGCGAAATAGGGAATTATGGTCCTTATTATCAAAGTAATAGAAAAGAAATATATCAATCTGTCGCAAAACACTTGGTTGAAATAGGGAGAGCATATCCTTGTTTCTGTACTGAAGAAGAATTAGAAGAATTAAGGAATAAACAAGAATCAGCAAAAGTTAATACTGGTTATTACGGAGAATGGGCAAGAGACAGAAATTTAAGTTTAGAAGAAATTCAATCTCATTTAGACAATAATGATAGCTTTGTATTAAGATTTAAATCAGAAGGAAAAGAAGAAAATACTAACGAGGTAGAGGATTCTATAAGAGGTAAACTTGTTATACATGAAAACTTTCAAGATATAGTAATTTTAAAAACTAATGGAATACCAACGTATCATTTCGCCCATGTAGTAGATGATCATTTAATGAGAGTAACTCATGTAGTAAGAGGAGAAGAATGGCTTTCAACATTGCCAATACATATAGAAATATTTAATACTTTAAATTGGAATCCTCCATTGTATTGTCATACTGCTCATATGATGAAAATGGATAATGGTAACAAAAGAAAATTATCAAAAAGGAAAGATCCTGAACTTGGATTAGGATATTACATGGATTTAGGATATCATCCAGCAGCAGTTAGAGAATATTTGTTGACAATTTTAAATTCAAATTATGAAGAATGGAGAATTGAAAATTCAGATAGTTCAACAGATGATTTTAAATTTACCTTAGAAAAGATGAGTACTTCTGGAGCATTATTTGATTTAGATAAATTAAATAATATTAGCAAGGATGTTTTAGTCAAAATTCCCGTAGAAGAAATATATGACTTTTTATTACAATGGTCTAAAAATCATAAAAAAGAAATTACAAAACTGTTAGAGGTTAATAAAGAATCTATATTGAAACTTTTTGCTATTGGAAGAGATGGTAAAAAGCCACGTAAAGATTTGATTTATTGTGAACAAATATTTGAATTTATCAGTTATTACTTTGATGAGTATTTTGAAATAGTAGATAAATACCCTGAAAATATTGATGAAGAAGAGGCTAAGAAATTACTTAAGGCATATTTGAACACATTTGATTATAATGACGATCAAAGCCAATGGTTTGATAAAATTAGAGAAATATCAGTAGAAAATGGATATGCAGCTAAACCTAAGGACTATAAGAAAAATCCAGAATTATATAAAGGGCATGTCGGTGATGTAAGTGTTGTTGTTAGAATAGCAGTTGTTGGAAGAGAATCTTCCCCGGATGTTTGGGAAATACAACAAATTTTAGGCGAAGACAAAGTCAGAGAAAGACTTAAAAAGGCTATTATGTAGGTCACACATTCATCAACAACGTAGGGGACGCATTGCATGCGTACCGAAGACCCGAAACAAAATATATTCAAAAAATAAATAATGGGATATATAGAGGAGGAGAATTTCATGTTGATTGGCTTGATGAGAAATATTGGAATATTTTATTTTTGGACTTGGTTTATATGGCCCTTTGTTTTTGTAGGTTCGTTTGTATATGCGATTTCTTCTTCTGTTAAAGGAGACGATACATCACCTAAATCTATTATATGGGCTTCGATTTCACTTTTGATAATTTTGGCAGGAATCACTTCCTCATTCTTTTAATAAATAAACACGTACTAAGAAGGTGAATATTTTGGGAAAAATGAATTTTCAGAAACATATTACAGAAGTTATAAAAATAAGATCATCTTGTAGAACATATGATGATTTACAGAAGATTGATGAAGGTGTTCTTGAAAAACTTAATAATTTTGTAGAAGAAATAAATCAAGCAGTTAAAAATAATGAACGATTTTTAATAACACAAAAAAAACCAACTGAAAAGACCGAAAAGTTAGGAACTTACGGTGTTATTTCCGGAGCTAGCTCATTTATTGTGGGAATTATTAACGGTGAAAAGTATGATGCGATTAGTTTTGGCTACTTGTTTGAAAAAATTATATTATTTGCAACTGACTTAGGCCTTCAAACATGCTGGTTGGGTGGTACATTTAATAGAGGAAATTTCTCAAAATATATAAATTTAAAATATAATGAATATATACCTATTGTGTCACCTGTAGGTTATAGAAAAGATAAGTCAAGAATATTGGAATTAGCAATGAGAAAGATTGTTGGTGCTAACAATAGAAAGCCATGGAATGAGTTATTTTTCGATGGTAGTATTTCTGAGAATTTGGAACAAGAAGAAGCAAGCTTTTATGCCACTCCATTAGAAATGGTACGGCTTGCTCCTTCCGCATCTAATAAACAACCTTGGAGAATTATAAGAGATAAAAACTTATACCACTTTTATCTTTTCAGGACTAAGGGTTATGGAGTTGAAAATTATGACATACAAAAAAATGATATAGGTATTGCAATGTGTCATTTTGAATTAACTGCTGATGCTCTGAGTTTAGAAGGAAGCTGGAATGAGTTAAAAGACGTTTATACACCGAATGATTGGGAATATATAACGACTTGGATAGCTAAATAGTTTGAAAACAAGGAAAATCTTACATACATAAGAAAAAGTATTAACATTCCTGATGATATAATTTTGTAAATAGAGTCGAAGAAACGAGGCAATGGAACAAAGATCCCATTGCCTTCGTTATATTTCTTTTAGCAATACTTTATCCAGGCTAAATCTTGGCCTCTGAGCAGGTGACTGAGCTGGGTAGCCGATAGGTAACAAAGCAACTACATCATAATTTTCATCTAATTCCAAAAGCTTTTTAACTTTCTCTTTGTCGAACATCATCACCCAACAGCTTCCAAGTCCTAAATCAACAGCTCTTAGAGTTATATGATCAATAGCAATAGCTGCATTTAAATTCAAATATGACTTTACAGCTTCAGTATATACTGAGCTTTTACTGTTACTCTCCCTCTTTGGATATTCTTTATCCAACGGAGTGTCTATAAATGCTTGCGCTTCACGGAGTTCTGTCATTCTATCATTAGTTTGTGAAACAGAATTAGTGTCAATACAACATGCAATTATTAAAGGCGCTTCTGATACAAATGGAAGAGGAGTACATTCTTTTAATTTTGATTTTGCCTCAATACTTTTAATTATTACATATCTCGTAGGTTGAAGATTAGTGCCAGAAGGAGCCAGTCTTGCTGCTTTAATTAATTCATAAATATAATTATTCGGAATAGCATCACTCTTAAATTTTCTTATACTTCTTCTTGATTTTATTGCTTCAATTAATTCCATAAATACCTCATTTGATTTTATTTTATATTTTAACCAAAATTAATAATAAATAAAAATACACTAATAAGTTTGTTAAAAAACTTTAATGTATATTGGTGCATTCAATAGAATGACAGGGAACTAAAAAATATTAAAATAAAGGAAAGTAATATGATTAAATTTGAAAACACTGAAAACCTTACAGGGGTAAGTATCACAGGAGATTATTATGACTTTGATAATTTAGCGGATGCGTTTCATAAGATAACAGTTGATGAGTATTCTGAAAAGAATAGTCAATATGCTGAGATGTCACTCAGAGTTTTAGGTGTATGTTATGATATAAGGCATGCTTATCAAGGTGATAGGGAGGTTATTTTATTAGATAATAATATGGATGATGAAAAAATGAAATACCATTCAGTCATAACTACTACTAAAAACGTATATTATAAATGCAACATTCTTTATACCGAAATGTTATATACTACAATTGCTTTAAACGAGTTGATAAAGTTGAGAATGAAAGAACTTAGCAAAAAGAAATATTTATACGAAATTCCTTATGATAAAAATGTTATATGGGATGATACTATTGCTTCTATAAGAAACTTTCAAGCTGAATTTGCTAAATGTGTAAAAGAATTTCTTACAGAAAGATCATATAACATGTGGCTAAAATATATGAATCATGAGAATTATATTTTTACAATGTACCACCAGTATCTTGATATATTAAGTATAGAATATATTAATATGACAAAGGAAAAAAGGCTTAAAGGTTTTACTAAGATATCCAAAAGAATCGCAGAATTTGATAATGATGATGAATATACCTATATAAAAAAATCAATAGATGAAGCAGCAAAGTCATATAATTGTCACAGAAGCGAGATTCGACTTAGAGACATGGAGTACCCTGAGTGTATTGTATGGTAAATAAATGTCTTTAATATCAAGATGCCATGCACTGCTGCATGGTATTTTATCCTTTTCACTAACCTATCTTCGGTAATATCTCTTTCATCAATGCCATATTCTAAAAATGCTTGATTTTGCCTATCAGAATTTTGTTCTTTTCTGTTGCCCCATATGTAACCAAATATTTTTTTGTCACTGTTTGTTTACTAAAATACTAGCATTGTGTTCCATTGGAATCAATAGGTGCTGTAATCGTTTCACAATTGCATATTGGTTTTATATGGGTTGATTTAATTGTAATTTCAATTGTGCCAATGAGGTATATTCTATTGACATATTAATATTGCTTTTTTAAAAGAAGAATTGTAACTACTAATATGTTTGTTAATAGTAATGATAAATCCTTATATAACGACTTTTCAATAACTTGTTTGACCAAGACATATGATTTACCTAGAAATATATTTTTATAAATCAACATTTATAATATAAATAATAAAAATATATGGAAATTTTTGTAATAATAAGTTATGATTGTTTTATTGAGTTGAATATAATTTTGTTGCACATTTGTAGAAAAGGACGTACTAAAAACGGTTTCTGCTTGCTGAATTCGTGTAAGAAAAGTTGAAGTACAGATTATTTATATTAGTGGAGGTGTGCAGATGAAACATTTAGGTACAAAAAAGCTTGAGACGGATAGATTGGTACTTCGTAGGTTTGTCATAGAAGATGCTGATGCAATGTTTAATAACTGGGCAAACGACTCAGAAGTTACAAAATACTTAATGTGGCCATTTCATAAATCGGTTGAAATCAGCCGTAATGTGTTGTCTGATTGGACCAATCAATATGCTAAAGATGACTATTACCAATGGGCTATTATATCAAAAGAAAACGGCGATGAACCAATTGGCAGTATTGCCGTTGTTCACAAAGATGATGATGTAAAAATGGTGCATATTGGGTACTGCATAGGAAAAAGATGGTGGAACCAAGGAATTACTTCTGAAGCTTTAGCCGCATTGGTTAGATTTCTTTTTGAAGAAGTAGGCGTAAATCGCATTGAATCACGCCATGATCCAAGAAACCCTAATTCTGGAAAAGTAATGGTGAAATGTGGTTTAAAGTACGAGGGGACACTTAGGGAAGCAGACTGGAATAATCAAGGGATATGTGACAGTGCTATGTATTCTATTTTAGCAAAGGAATATAACACCGCAAAATAAGCATAAACTAAAATAAACTTAATACGCAATATTCGAATATTACGTCACATCGTTAAAAGATACGATATATTAAAACCAGTATATAGGAATTTACGGAGGTACTTAGTGTGGATTTAACATTTCAAACCAAAGAAGGAAGATTTAATTATAGGGTTGGAGCAATTATTATAAACAATGGAAATATTTTAGTTGCTAAAAATCATAAATCAACGTATTTTTATAGCGTTGGCGGTAGAGTGCATTTTAATGAGACATGTGAAGAGGCGGTTAAAAGAGAAGTTAAAGAAGAACTGGGTATAGATATGGAGATTGATAGAGCAGTATTTTTTCATGAACAGTTTTTTGATGAAAGAGACACAGAAGAGCACTTTCATGAAATTTCTATTTATTATTTGATGAAGGTGACAGAAAAGATTAAAGATATTATATGTAATTCGTTAACAGAGAATGGAATTGAGGAAGAACTTATTTGGTTACCAATAGATAGTCTTGATAAATATACAGTTTTTCCAAGGTTTTTCACTACTGAACTTTTAAATTTACCGGTAAGTATGAAAAACATAGTTGAAATACAAAATCGATAAATAAGAAAATTAGTTGTCACTAAAAGCCTTGTAAATGACAGGTTGGAGAGAAAAGTTTATTATGGAAAATAATATAAAATATAACGTACAATTTGTGCAACTTTGTGACATGCTTAGCCTTGGGGAAATAAAAAGAGAACCTAAAACCATAACTGGCGGGTTAATGAATAGGATGTATTCTATTGAAACAACAAAGGGAAAATTTGCAGTTAAAGCATTAAATCCTTCAGTAATGGCAAGACCTGAAGCTGTAAAAAATTATATTTTTTCTGAACGTATAGCAAACGTTATGCATGAATATGTGCCTGCACTTCCTGCGAAGATGTTTAATGGCAATTCTCTAATTTATTTGGATAAACAATATTACCTAGTATTTGATTGGATTGATGGAATTACAATGAAAAACTATGAAACAAGCATTGAGCATTGTAAGATTATGGGCTCAATTCTTGCTAAAATACACAATATAGATTTTTCAAACTTAGGATTGGTAAATGATTTTACTGGTGATGATACTTTAATAGATTGGAATTACTATTTAACAAGAGGTAAGGAAAGTAAAGCTACATGGATTAAGGAACTAACTAATAATATTGATTTACTCTATACTTGGCATGAAAAGGTAATAAAAGCTTCTAAAATTATTGATTTGAGTGCTGTTATTAGTCATGGAGATTTAGAACCTAAAAATGTTATTTGGCACATGAATGATCCAATAATAATTGATTGGGAAGCAGCAGGATATATAAATCCGCAATTTGATTTGCTAGAAACAGCTAGGTATTGGTCTATGAACAAAACAGGCAATTTAAATAAAGATAGGTTCTTATCTTTTTTAGAAGGGTATAAGAAAGAAGGAAAATGTTTTACTATAGATTGGAACATAGTGTTAGATAAAGGATTTCAAGGCAAACTGTGGTGGCTTGAATATAGCTTAAAGAGATCCTTATGGATTGACTGCACAGATACAAAAGAACAGCAGATGGGATCAGAACATGTAATTGCAACTATAGAAGAATTAAATAATTATGCTAATATTGTACCAACTATACTTAGCTGGTTAGAAAATAAAAGTTAACAATATAATCTTAATTAAAAAAAGATGTAAGATATTTAGTAATATAGACTTTTTAAAACTATCTAATATTATTTATATGAGGAGATTATTTATATAAAAGTGAGAGATAAATGGGAATTTGGAGGTTTGAGATGATGAAGCGAATTAAATACTCGGTGCAGTTTTAAACTGACAACAGATTGTATCGAGGTGCAACAGAAGGTTATAAACCAAATGTAGACTTGTGCAGAGAAAAATTATTACCCCTTGGAATAAACTTTAAGGTGTGTAATAAACCATCTGAAATACCATATGATAATGAAATGCTTGATATGGTTATAAATCGTCATGGTGATTTCAACGCTACAGAATTATATAGGCTTCTAAAAAATGATGGCGTATTTATTACGCAGCAAGTCGGTGGGGATAACGATAGAGATTTAGTAGAAATGGTTTTGCCTGGAACTGAAAAACCGTTTCCACATTCGAATCTTAAAGAACAGCGTAAAGTATTCAAAGAAGCAGGATTTCAAATCATTCGTTCCGAAGAAGCATATAGACCTATTCTGTTTTATGATGTTGGTGCATTTGTATGGTTTGCACACATTATAGAATGGGAGTTTCCGAATTTTTCAGTAGAAAAGTGTTTTTCACAGTTATTAAAAATGCAGAAAATGATTAATAAAACTGGTAAAATCGAGGGGACAATACATCGTTACTTGATTATTGCAAAGAAATAAGTTTTAGTTTTATGTGGCAGGCATAATGCCTGCCACATAAATTCCAATTTATAAAGGAGATGTGGTTATGAGTTTAAGAACTATTATGATTTTTCCTGAATTTGAAAATAATTAATGTTATTAATGATATCCGAAAGAAATATGACCCATTGGCAGATTTAGATTGCCACATATGACAGTTGGAAGAATATCTTCTATGGAGTTGCTTGATAACGCATTTGATGATGTAAAAAACTATATAGATAAATTTAGCACTGTGGTCAAAAAAATATCAGTTGAAATGATTGGCGATCAAGAGGAATCAATTATTATAATAAAACATGTACTAAGTGGGGTGGTTATATGAAAACTTTAGAACAAATAGTTGAATCAGAAAAGTATATTCCTATGACGTATTTAAATTATCAGTTAACTTCATGGGGAAGAATGTTTAGTGATATAAGTAATAAAGAAAGTTATACTTCAAATTATGCTGTTATATATAAAAATGAAAATTTCAGCGAAATTATTAAAGAAATTGAAGAATATTATAATTCAAAAGATATTACTCCTAAAATTTTTATCGTCATGGCTCAATAGAATTAAATATTTTAAGACCATATTTTGAGAAATATAATTATTCGATAAGAGAATTTGATATAGAACTAATGATACTTAATAAAGATAGTAATAGAGATAATAAAATTAAAAATTGTATGATTAATACTATTGGACATACATTAGACGGAAAAGAATATAATCTTGCAATTGAACAGGATAATGGCGAAACTTATGGCGTTAAACTATTAAATAGACAAATCTCCGCAGGTCACAATATGTTTTTTGCTTACGATGAACTTAATAATCCTGTCAGTATAGCATTAGCTGAAAAATTTAACAATGTTGTTTATATATCAAACGTTAATACAACACCTTCAAAAAGGTGCCAAGGTTATGGTATGGCTATTATAAATACTATTATTTCATATTATAAAAATTCACTTATATATTTGCATACTCATAACCCTGAAGCAGCAAGTATTTACAGCCAATTAGGATTTTCAGGCGGATTATTTAAGTCATGGTGGGCAGTTAAGGGAAAACTACCTGAATGGTGCCAACAATAAATCTAATATCGGAGTCAACAATATGAAAAATATAACAAAAAGGCCATTTATGATTCTTTCGGATTTTATGGCAGTATATCAGTTTATTTAGGATTGGGGTGGCTAAATGAAAGTAAGAGAAGCTGAATTAACCGATGCATTTAGTATAGCTAAGGTAAATATTGATTCTTGGAGAAATACAGATAAAGGTATAATAGCTGATGAATATCTTAACAATTTAAATTATGAAAAAAAAGAACAAGCAATGAAAAATATAATAATTAATTCAACCAAGGATAAAAACATGTATTTGTTGCTGAAGATAATTGCTCATCCAAAGTATGCATGTAAATGAACAAAAATTATATAATTTCTAAGAGTTTTAATATGACAGATTCAAAAGCATGGAATTGGAAACAGGAAACAGGCGTGTCTGGTTAAGACTAAGAATTAAACAATATACGAGTTAATGGTTTACGCAAATTAATATTATATTTATACTAGGGGGACTATTATGGAACTAAAAAATTATGGTATTATGAGTGATGAAGAAATAGATGTTATTATAAAAGAACTAAAAAATGGTGATTCTGAAAAAGGAAGAGTACCTGAATACAAGTTTAAAATATTGCTACATAATACTGATGTTGAAATTGAAATTGGACATATAAATTTAAGATTGGGAAATTCAGAAAAAGTTGAAAATTACATTGGCCACGTTGGGTATGGTATAAATGAAGAATACAGAGGAAAAAAATATGCAGCAAAAGCGTGTAACATTATTAAGAATGTAATAAAAGATAATTCATTGAATAAAGTTATAATTACTTGCAATCCTGATAATTTTGCATCAAGAAGTATATGCGAAAGTATTGGGGCAAAACTTATAGAAATTATAGATATTCCTACTTCTTCTGATGCATATTCAAAAACAGAACCACAAAAGTGCAGATATGAATGGATTATTGACTAAGAATTATAATATATAAAGTTAATTATTCTGAAAATATATATAAATCGAAGTTTTCCAAAGATATAGGATTAAGCTTAGTTCGTAGCGTTTAAATATTACGAGTGAAAGTTTATTATCAACATTTAGGGCTTGAGAGCTTATGAAAATATTTTTTGTATAATAATTATGGCTTTTTGTGTTATTCAACTTGCCCCGGGCAAATTTTTGTGATTTTAGATTAATTAAGATTAATTAAAACACAAATATCATACACAAAATTCGTTGAAAATATCGTAAAATTAATTAAGAGTAATCAAAACACTATTCACGAACCTAATACGCCGCATGTGGAAACTGTGCTTCTGATAACTTGAAGTTACAACGGGTGTAGAATTTAGGGTATGGGCTCTGAGCAATCTGGGGCAATAAATATTTTTTAACATTGGAAACTACCCATTTTTCTGACTTTTTGTTATAAATACTTTTTTATATTTATACGGAAAGGTTTCATTATATGCGTTGATTTCAATGATTATATTGATTAATAATCTTGGGCAAATTTTTAGCATTTACTTTCTATAACTTTGCCCGTTTTTTGCATTATTAATTATATATATTAAATATAGTATTGACATTTTAGTCTACAAGTTATAGACTTATTGTATAAATCGATATTTCATAGACCAAGGGAGGCTTATCATGAAAGAGTATAAACTAACTGAAAGTGAAGAAAAGTTTGCAGATATCATTTGGCAGAACGAGCCGATTGGTTCTGGCGACCTTGTTAAGCTATGTGAAAAAGAAATGAACTGGAAAAAGTCCACAACATATACAGTACTTAAAAAGTTATGCGAAAAAGGTATTTTTAAAAATGAAAATGCTGTTGTTACATCTATAAAAACCAAGAAAGAATATTATGCAAATCAAAGTATACGATTCGTTGAGGAAACTTTTGGAGGGTCATTGCCTAAATTTTTGACTGCTTTTATTGGAGGTAAGAAATTAAATAAACATCAAGTTGAAGAGTTGAAAAAGCTGATTGATGATCACAGAGAGGTGTAGCAATGAGTGAACTATTTCTTACTGTTTTGAATATGAGTCTTACGGCAAGTTATGTAATTATTTTTGTAATGCTTATCAGGTTGCTGCTTAAAAAAACTCCAAAAATTATCTCCTATGCCTTATGGAGTGTGGTTGCTTTTAGACTTATATTTCCATTCTCCTTTGAAAGCATATTTAGCCTTATGCCACGGAATACAAATACTGTTCCAATTTCCCATGATATAATTTATCAGCAAAATCCGCAGTTTAATAGTGGAATAGAAGTCGTAGATTCATTTGTAAGTCAATCGCTTCCAGTACCGATTATTGGTGCAAGCGCAAATCCATTACAGATTTATGCGGGAATAGTGTCATATATTTGGGTTTTAGGCATAATAGCACTGCTTGTTTACAGTATTGTATCTATTTTAGTTTTAAAAAGGCAACTTATAACTGCAGAATTAATAGAGAAGAATATATACGAAGCTAATAATTTGAAAACACCATTTGTTCTTGGATTAGTTAGACCAGAAATATATTTACCAGTTGGACTTAGCGTTGAAGAAAGAGGATATATTTTGTTGCATGAACAGACTCATATACAGCGTAAAGACCACATTATTAAGGTGTTAGCTTTTCTAATATTGTCCATCCACTGGTTTAATCCTCTTGTGTGGATTGCATTTATGTTAATGAGTGCGGATATGGAGCTATCCTGTGATGAAAGAGTACTGAACGAGATGAATGATGATGTTAAAAGGCCTTATGCTAATTCATTATTGTCTCTTGCTACAGGAAAGCATGTTTTAAACGGGAGTCCTCTTGCTTTTGGTGAGGGAAATGTAAGTGGGCGGATAAAAAATGTATTAAACTATAAGAAACCTTCTTTCTGGGTTATCTTACTGGCTATAATCATCATAGTAGTAATAAGTATTGGATTACTTACAAATCCTAAGAAACAAGAAAGTATTCTACATGCGGAAAATACTACTTCTTATGAAATAGTCCATCTTTCTTACGGTGATGAACAGTATTTAATATCACCATTATCAGGTGACAGTGCAAAACTTGTAGAAAAAATTATTATGGACAGTTTGATAAAATCAAGTATATATAAAGGTACTGACATTAGGGAGATAGAGGATTGTTATCTTTTACGTGCAACTTATAATGATGATACAGTAATAGACAATTACACATTCATTTATAATGGTAGATCAGTATTGCAGCGAGGTGAGAACGGGTATTACACCTTCATAAATGAGGAACTTTATGAAAAACTCGTAGAATCCTTTAATAATCAACAACTTGTATCTAATGAACCTACAAACTATGATAAAATAAGTGCATATTTAAAAGAAGAATTCATAAATGTTTTCTCACCTTATTATGAATTAATAGATTTTATAATATCTGATTATCATGAAGAAGTTGTGGATGGAAATGTAGAAGCTATATTTTCTTATACAATTGTTCACAAAAATTATGATAGAGATCCAGATACTGTACAATACATAAAAGAAGCTAAAGAACGGGGCGACAAGTATTATCAAACTTATTATAATGAATATTTACAGCCTCAAAATATGAATTTTTATTTTAAAGCTGTTATTGATGAAAATAATGAGATAACTCTATATTCTAAAAATCTTGCAATAGAAAATGATGAATGGATAGAAACGAGGATGTCCGATTACATTATTAAAAAAACGGAAGAAGTTTCAGAAACAAGTGGCAATCTTAATAAAACCAGTAATGTACTAATAGAGAATGATATTGCAGATTTTATTACCTATAATTTTGAGAACAGGTCAATGTATATTGTCGGATTGGAAATTTTTAATGAATTCGGCACAGAGGAATTCGGATACATTAATGAGGGTAGCGTCAATATAAATTCTGAAAATGTTTTAGAATTTTATATAATATATTATACAGGTTCTTATATTAGTGGTGGAACAGATATTCCAGGTCCAGAGGTGCGTTTTAAAATGAATCTTGATACTAATGAAATTGTTGAAAAAGAGTTTACAACAGCACCGAATTATGCGGAAGCAGCTGAACTTTATCCTGAATATATTAACCCTGACTCCATTAAATATAGTGAAAAAATGACCGAATTAAGTGATGAACGTATGGTTGAAATAGGATTGTATTTTAAGAATTATATCTTTGAAATAGAAGCAAGATAAAAACTTGATATATTTTGTTTAGTTTCGAGAAGAAGTGCATAATAAAATCAATAAATAAATCAGTTAATGTCTTGCATATAGCAATACAAAATGATATATTGTATTCATGGAGGTGATTTATATGGCGAGATCATCAAGTATATTTGCACGTGTAGAGCCAGAAGTTAAAAAACAAGCAGAAAAAGTATTAGAACAGTTGGGAATTCCAATGTCTAATGCTATAAACATTTTTCTTCGTCAAATAGTATTGCAAAAAGGAATTCCATTTGAAATGAAATTGCCTGAAAGTAAGATTGTCGCTTACGGTTCATTAACAGAAGAGCAATTTAATGCAGAAATTGAGAAAGGACTGTCTGACTTAAGCTCTGGTAAGGTTATATCAGCTCAGAGCGTTGCGGAAAAGATGCATCAGGATTATGATGTATGAGTCGTAATGTTATCTATACAGAGCAAGCAGAACTTGATTTAAGAAACATTTTCGAATATATAGCTTATTGTTTACTTGCGCCTGATGCAGCAAAAAATCAATCCAAACGCATTATGGATGCAATTGCGACTCTTGATGAAATGCCATTTCGTCATCAACGTTATGAAAAAGAACCATGGCACAGTAAAGGCATGCGATTCATACCGGTAGATAATTATCTAATTTTCTTTTTCATACTTGAATCTGAATACACAGTTGCAGTTGTCCGCATTATGTATGGTGGACGTGATATAGAATATAAATTGTCTATATAAGAGAAGAATATGATACCGATCTTAATAATTAGTATGTTGTTGAGGTCGGTTTTAATTATCAATGATTATTTTGATTAGTAGTTTTGGGTAAATTTTTATTTTCCATTTTGTTATTGATGAAGTTTTCTTAAAGGCTATGGCTTTAAGTGCAAGTGACAACAGAATAATCGATTATGAAGAAAAGAATCAAACTTCCTTTATTAAAACAATGGAAGCATATGTACAATGTAATGGCAATATTAACAAAGCTTCTGCACAATTATATATTCATAGAAATACATGCATTTATCGTATTTCAAAAATAAAAGAATTATTTCAAATAGATATAGATGACCCATATGTAAGGGCTGATATTCTAAATTCTTTATCCATTTATAGTTTTTTTGAATAATAAGAGGGGATTGTTATGAGTAGGTTAATTCGTTATGCAAATTTGAATGATTCGAAGGTTCTAGGTAAAATCCATTCTCAGATATGAACAAATATAATTACTAGTAAAGTCAAGGGAATTGTCCCTTGACTTTTAAGTTATCCTAAATATCTAATTTGCTTCTTAATTTCTCAAGCATGTCCTTTGTCATGGAACCTAGGTCATATTTCGGGTTCCAGTCCCATTCCTCTCTAGCAGCGGAGTCATCTAATGAATTTGGCCATGAATCAGCTATTTTTTGCCTTATTGGATCAACATCATAGTCTAGCTCAAATTCAGGTATAAACTTTCTTATGGATGTAGCTAGCATTTCTGGATCGAAGCTCATAGCAGTAACGTTAAAAGCATTTCGATGCTTAAGTCTATCTGGATTTGCCTCAATTAACTCCATAATTGCACTTAATGCGTCCGACATGTACATCATATCCATGTAAGTGCCTTTACGAATAAAGCTAGTATATTTTTGGTTTTTTAAGGCTTCATAATATATATGAACCGCATAATCTGTTGTTCCTCCTCCAGGCAATGTCTTGTATGAAATAAGACCTGGGAAACGGACACCTCTTGTGTCAACACCGAATCGTCTAAAGTAATAGTCACTCAATAATTCACCTGCTACCTTTGTTACTCCATACATAGTTGTGGGTCTTTGAATTGTTTCTTGGGGAGTTTCGTCCTTTGGTGTTGAAGGACCGAAGGCGGCAATTGATGAAGGTGTAAATACCATGCAATTTTTCTCTCTGGCTGTCTCTAACACGTTATACAACCCATTCATATTTATATTCCAACATTGTTGAGGATTTTTTTCTCCTGTGGCTGATAGTAATGCAGCAAGGTTTACAATGGTGTTTATTTTGTGTTTATCCACTGCAAATGACAATGATACTGGGTCATTGACATCAATGATTTCAAATGGACCAGATTCAATTAGTTGTTCATGACCTTTTTTCACTCTTCTGTTACTCGCCACCACATTGTCAGAACCATAAATCTTACGCATTTTTACTGTTAATTCAGAACCTATTTGTCCTAATGCACCCGTGATTAATATTTTTCTCACATTATACCTCCCATATTAATTACTTGATATTATGCTATAATAATATAAATATATTCAAAAATATTATTAATTAACAATTATTAATAATGATAACTTCATGCCTTGAAAATTTAATGTATTTTTTTCTGTATTATATATATATCCAGAATTTCAATAATTAAAACTTGGATAAAGAATAAAATAATATAATTGAAAATAAATGATGCATAGAATACTCGCCATAAATGTAAAACTTGTTTACAAAGCTTTATAGGTTTATTATAATTATTATACAGAGATGAAAATCCTGTAATTGTAATATAAATGGAGGTATTGAAAATGTATAAAATAGTAAAAACTTATAGACAATCAATAGCTGCGACACGCTTTATTGGAATAAAATACGGTGATGAGGATCGTATTGATGGAAGTTTTAGTGCGAAATGGCATGAGTGGTTTGCAACTGATTATTTTAACATACTTGAGTCATTACTAACGAATGAATTTAAGAGCGCTTATGAAGATAATAATGCGTATGTAGGATTAATGCGTTGGAAAGATGGTGAGGAGTTTGAATATTGGATAGGAATGTTTACTCCAGAAGGAACTAAAGTGCCTGAAGGTTATGAGTATGTGGATTTTCCTGATTCCTATTTGGGGGTATGTTGGTTACATGGTAGTATGGAGGAAATAATTTGCAATGAAGAAGTATGTGCAGATAAACTTTCTGATGATGGGTATGAAGTAGTAGCAGATGAAAAAGGGGCATGGTGGTTTTTTGAACGATATGCATGTCCGCGTTTTACCGAACCTGATGAAGAAGGAAAAATAATTCTTGATATATGTCATTATGTCAAATAGCGTTTAGATAAAAACTGGAGGGAAAAATTGGAACAAAATTTATTGAATCTATTAATGAAAAGAAGATCTGTTAGAATTTTTAAGAATGAAAAGCCAGATAATGAATTAATACAAAATATAATCAAAGCTGGATTGTTAGCACCTTCATCTAAAAATAAGAAACCGGTTGAATTTATAGTAATAGATGATAAAGAAACAATACTTAAACTAAAGGATTGTAAAAATAAAGGCAATATTGGACTTGATACTGCACCATATGCGATTGTAGTAATTGGTGACAGTGAAAAAAGCGATGTTTGGATAGAAGATGCTTCAATTGCAGCTTCATACATACAATTGGAGGCAGAAGAGTTAGGCTTGGGAACTGTTTGGATTCAAATGAGAAAAAGAATTAGTAACCAAGATAACAACTCTGAATCCGAAGTGCGAAAGGTATTAAATATACCTGAAAATTACGGTGTTCTATGTATAATAGCTGTTGGCTATAAAAATGAAATCAAAAATCCTTACAATGAAAATGATATTGATGCTTCAAAGGTACATTATGGAAAATATTAGAATTACTGTACCAAAACAATAAAGTATTTAATTACTCGAATTCAATTTATATAATACCTTTTGATTGTTACTTGGATCGTTATATTCGAAAGTATAATTATCAATCCATTTAGGAGAGAATGCTTTAGCAATAGGTGTTTCAATTTGTATGTTTTTAAATATATTGTATAAGAATAAGTTAACTTCTTTATTACTTTGTTTAAATTCATTGTAGGTGTCAATATCACATTCCAACCTATAGGTTCTAACTCAGTCTGTAAATCTGAGTTTATAATTTCATTATAAACTCTTTTATCTTGTCTATCCAATATTTTTAGATTTCTAATGTTTTTTAAATCCATATCCTTTAATTCTATATATTTTTCTGGATTTTCGATAATGATAAAATATTCTCCATTAGGACTACAAGTAATTTATAAGGAAAGAATTTCTAATGACAGAATATCTTCTTAAAGAAATAACGGGTATTACATATAATGGGTTGGCGGAAGAAAAAAATAGGAAAATATTATCAGATTATGAAAAATGATAATTATGAGTACATTATAAATTAATCTAATAAAAACTTTTTCTTTTTTTCCTTGATATTTTGGAGTAAAATATTAGAATAAAGAACAAATGTTCGGATATTTTTATATGAGCTTTTTAAGATGGGGTAAGAGGGGAATGAAAAAGCAAAGCTAGAATTATATAAAAAATTTTTACCATGTATAAAGAAATTTGGAAGGAAATTATTTTATGAAGAAGCAGAAACAGATCTTACAATATTTTTACTAGAATTTATTAACAAGGTAAATTTAGAAAAGTTCAAAAGTAGAAAAGATGAATTAGCAACAACACAAGGGGCATGGGCTTTATTATCTATTGCTTTAATATTTTATATACTTAAAATATAAGAAAAAAGAGATGTAAGGCAAGAGGAAAGAGAAAGTAGCTACCAAACTATAATTTCTGGTCTAAGTTAAAAATTGAATATTGTTGAAGATATTAAAAATGATATTGGTGAAATAAAAAATTCTTTAAAAAAATAAATTATTTTTGAAAATGGGTTTACATTCTTCAAAAAAAATTTGCTTTATATATATATAAGACAAAATTAACCTAGGGAATTGAGTTTTATAAAATAAAAATTAAAAGGAGAATTTAAAATGCCAAGTAAACTTTTAAAAACAACTACAAAAACATTTTCAGGAATAGAACTTACAAATTATGTAAATGATGCAAGAGGAACAGAATATGAGGTATTATCAGCTGCAATTATAGGAGCAGGTATAAGTATTGTTTCCGCTGCGTGTGGGAAAAAAATGTCTGGAGTAATTGCAACAGCTTTAGGGTTGGCTATAGGTGCAAGTACAGTGGTTAATGCAATTATAGCAGGTTTCGATGATTCTGATTTATCTAGTACTATTAAAAAAATGGATGATGATGATAAATTAAAAGTTACAACTAAATTTTATGAATGGTCATCAGGAAGTGGAAATTCATACACTTACACAACTAAAGTAACTTATTCAATAGTTTAATTTTAAATCAGTTATCTATTAAGTATCTACAGATATTAGAACCAGCTAAGATTTTAATCTTAGCTGGTTCTAATTATTTGAAAACTTCTTATACGTATATATACAATTAAGGCTTATTAATAATCCATTAAAAACGAGTGTCATTTGTACAAAGTTATATACCTTATAATATTTATATAAAGCTATAAAGAAAATAATAAGAGAAAAGCCATAAATTATAATCTTAGTTACCTTATAAATGTTACAGTTTAAGGTTTTAACCATAAAGTATGTGGATAAAACAATATAATAAATACTTATATAAATATGGTTATACTCAATTATTGGACGATTTACATCGAATTTTTGTAAAGCTATTTCTAAAGTTAACATTTCATTTATCATTAAGCAAGATATAATAGTATAAAAAATCAAATGTATTGAATATATAACTACAATATAAAAAATTTTTTTATTAATATTATTCATTAACATAACTCCCTGTTTTTTTATATTTAATCAACTTAATATATTAATTTATCAATGCTTTGTTATGTCATGAAATGTAGATTTTGCAAATAAATTATTAGGTTCTTTTATAAAATTTATAAATTTATTTGATTTTATATTAGTTGATAGAGATGTGCTTTTAATTAATGATTGTAATTCTTTTCTTGAACCTATGACCTCTTGAACAGCGCTTATTTCTCTTTATAGACATTGCATCACCTCATATGAAAGTATTGTCAATTTACAATTTATATTAATTCATAAATATATAATACAAAACTAAAACAAGTATATGATATATTAGTTTTATAATAAAGAATAGAATAATATAATTAATATCAGAAAAACTTGAGTTTTTATGTTCTGACCGTTTTTTTACTTTTTTGTACGCATTACTCTAATTATATTTATAATAATAGTAGGAAGTATAATCATTTTTAATGCTTTGTTATATTCCGAATGCTATTCAAAGCAAATAACATTAATACAGTATATCATATTGGTAAATTTATGTAAATATATAATTTCCTTGAGTTTCCGTAAAACAATCCACAAGACCGCAAAACACAGTTTCACTTATCACAAGATTAAAAAAAACGTTAAAAATATAAGGAATCCCAATCAATTTTGTAGTATAATTAGATTAACACAAAATAACACACTAAACAAAAAAGAAAGGATTCCTTATGTCTAATCTTACTACAAATACTTACACTTTGAAAAGAGAAATTTTAAATTTTCAAATAAACTTTCTAAAGAGCTTACTAAGCCCGATAGAAAGTTTATTGCCGATATTACTTATGGTATGTTAGCCTCTAACAGCTGCCTTTTAACTGATATTTCAGATCAGCTTCATGAAGATTCTAAAAAGGTCAATATTGTCGAAAGACTTACTAGGCATCTTGATGATGGTATTCCTAAAAAAGCTTTAATTTCATATCTTCGTAATGTCCGTAAATGGATACCGGATGATCCTGTGGTTCATATCGATGACAGTGATGTTGTTAAACCATATGGTCATAAGTTTGAAGATATTGAAGCTATGAAACGAGGTGAAGATTTTTAAGTCTAAAGAAGATGTTGTTAAAATCGCAAGATTATATTTTTCCCGTTGGCGTATCTAGGAATATTTCCGTGCCAAAAAGCAGGTGTTCAAGTTTCTAAAATGTAGGGGACGCATTGCATGCGTCCCGCGGTGCGAATACAATGCGCACCCTACATTATTAATCTATATAAACTTGTGGTTATAAAACATATACAAAATGCTACAGTTGTAGGTATTAAGAATGCAGCAATAGTCCATTTCAAACTTCCGGTTTCTTTTTTTATAGTCCAAAGTGTTGTTGAACAAGGCCAATGCAGCAGACTAAATAACATAACGTTAAGAGCTGTTAATTCTGTCCAACCATTATTGACTAATACAGTTCTTAAAAATCCTATACTTTCAAAATCAGTTAGTGTTCCTGTTGACAGATAAGCCATTAATAAAACTGGAAGTACTATTTCATTAGCAGGCATACCTACGATGAAAGCCATTAGTATAATACCGTCAAGCCCAATAGTTTTAGCTAATGGATCGAAAAATTGTGCTATATGAACAAGAATACTTGTATCACCTATAAATATATTAGCCATAAGCCATGTAGCTACTCCTGCAGGCGCAGCTACAACTACTGCTCTTGAAAGGACAAATATAGTTCTGTCAATAATTGATGTATACATAATCCTTCCTATTTGAGGTGCCCTGTAAGGTGGTAATTCTAATGTAAAAGTAGATGGAACACCTTTTAATATTGTTTTGGACAAAATATATGATACTAATAGTGTTACACAGATACCAATTATAACCATCAAGGTAATAGTTAAAGCAGGGATTATGTTATTTGTAAAGGAATTAGATGATATTGCAAAAAATGCTGACGCTAGTATTATTAAAGTTGGAAATCTACCATTACAAGGAACGAAATTATTTGTTATAATTGCAATTATCTTTTCTCTTGGTGAATCAATTATACGGCAACCTATTACACCTGCTGCATTACACCCGAATCCCATACACATGGATAGGTTAAAATATGCTATAACATATAAACCTATAGCAACTTAATTTCTATGAAATCTATTAAGTTATAATTTTAAAAGAATTAATAAAAATATAACTGCAATTAGTAATGGGCTTTGGTAAAATAGCAAAAAAATAAGCATAAATTTTAATAGTTAGGAAATTTTTACAAGTTATGATATAATATTAGAAATATTTAATTCAGAATTGTAGAATTATGTTAAGTTGTAGTATTATTTTAAATGGGGGTATCGTGTGGTTGAATTGAATTTACATGATTTTCAAAATATTATTAATAATAAAAAATGTGCTTTTTTATGTGGAAATGGATTTAGCATTAATTTTGATAATGACTATAAATATATTTATGATAGCTTGTTAAAGGCACATAAGAAAATAATTCATAATGCAAAATTAGAACCATATCCTAACAAAATCAGTACAAAAGTTCTTACGGATAACTTTAATAGTATAAAGCAGGAGATGTATAATTACAATCAATTTGATTTTGATAAAATTTTTAATGATGGTATACGATTTGCTGAAAGTATATTAGAAAATGAAGAAATTGTAAAAGAATTGTATAAAAATGGTCTTTTGAACGATTTGAATTTTGATATTTCTCAACTGAGCTTAGCTAAGAATATAGTTACCAAAGGACGTAGATATGGATATAAGTATGTAAATATTGAATATTGGACTATTTTAATTTACTTTTATTATGTTATAAAAAGAGTTAACTCGGAAAAATATCAATTTCCATCAGAGAACAAATTTATTTATTTAATAAGAGTAGGAAGTAAAAATAGTAATCCAATTTTAGGTGATAGCGGTAAGAATTTAAATCAATTTATTATGACAAATGGATTTAACTTATATTATAGAACTTTATTTTCTACAGCAATACTTTGTGATGGAAAATCAGTTTACTGCAGTAAGCTGACAAATTTAAATATTATTAATAAGAAAACGCTAATACCTTTTTTAGATTCATTTAAAATACTAATGACATTAAATTATGATCATATTTTAGAATACTTAACAGGAAGAGATGTGACACATATACATGGTGAATATATTGTTGGTAAAAAACAATATGTGTGGTACTGTAGTTTAGGTATTGAAGATCAAGGACATTACATAAGTTTCTCTGATATTTTAGTTGGAGATTATTTTGTCAATAAAATTTTTGCAAGTGTTATGAATAGTAATATGGATGGAATAGGGGACATAAAACAAACGGTTAAATTTTCGCAATCTATTGAAAAAAATATTAGGATGAATAATGTAACACATATAGTGATATTTGGGATGAATATAGATAATGATCAACATATAATTATGAATATTATGTTATCTTTAGAGGATAGGATTAATCAGGGGGTAGGAATTATATATTGTTATCATAAGGAATCAGATAGGGAAATTTTTGAAAAAGAGTATCAAAAAGAGGTCATTACTTTTAAAAATAGAGATGTTGCAGAACGAGTAAGTCAAATACCTATTTACTATATAAAATCACAAGATATTTTAGATAATTATTTTTAATAAGAATAAATAACTATAATTATATTTGCTAAAAGAAATATGGCTTGATAGATAAATGATTATGGTAGACAAATTTTTTTCACTTGATTAAGTCTATAAATTAATTGCTGGGTAGTAATATTTAAATTGATAATTAATAAAATGAACTAAAAATTAAAAACACATGTAATTATTATCTAATAACATGCGTTTTTTTATTTCAAAAAAATAGAAGGAGATACTTATGTGTAAAGTAATTGCTATAGCAAATCAAAAGGGTGGAGTAGGTAAAACAACTACTACTATAAGTTTAGGAATAAGCTTGTCAAAGCTTAATAAAAAAGTTTTATTAATTGATTTAGATGGACAAGCAAATTTAACAATGTCATTAGGTTATGAACCTGATGAACTCGATGATACAATTACTAACTTAATAGAGAATAGGATAATTGACTACAATTATAAAATTGATAAAAGCAAATATCTAATAGAAACAGAGGGAATATGTTTGTTACCAGCTGATATTGGATTATCAAGTATTGAAGTAAAAATGTTAAATACATTGAATAGAGAAAATATATTAATGAATATTGTTAGAGATTTCAAAGATATGTTTGATTTTATATTAATTGACTGTTTACCATCATTAGGTAATCTAACGATCAATGCGTTAGTTGCATCTGATAGTGTAATTATACCTGTTCAATCTCAATATTTATCAATGCGCGGTATGGAGCAGCTATTAGGCACTGTAAAAGGAGTTAAGGCTCAGATTAATCCGAATTTAGAAATAGAAGGAATTCTTATAACAATGTATGATAAACGTACAAATTTAAGTAAAGAGGTTTTAGAAGTTATAAATGAAACGTATGGAGATTATATAAAAGTATTTAATAGTACAATTAAAATATCTACTAAAATAGCAGAAGCACCATCACAAGGGTTAAGTATTTTTTCATATTCGCCTAATAGTGAAGTTGCAAAATCATATGAATCACTAGCAAGGGAGGTATTAGATAATGAGCAAATTAAATCTAAGTAAAAAATTAAAAGGTCAAGATTTAATAAGCGATATAATAGGCAAGCCAGATATAAACGATAATAAGGAAGACATAAAACATATAAGAACATATTTGCTCATACCATTTAAAAATCATCCGTTTAAATTATATGAAGGTGATAAGTTAAGTGATCTAGTAGAAAGTATAAAAGAATATGGAATACTATCTCCTGTAATAGCAAGAGAGATTGAAGATAGAGATGAATTAGAGTTGCTAAGTGGACATAATAGAGTAAATGCAGCAAAGATAATAGGTCTTGAAACTGTACCAACTATAATTAAAAATGTAGATGATGATACTGCACAAATAATTGTTGCTGAAGCAAACTTCAGGCAAAGGCAAAGCTTTTTACCATCTGAAAAAGCTAAAGCATATAAAATGCAATTAACAGCATTAAAAAGGCAGGGGAAAAGAAATGATATTAACTTATGTTCCAATGGAACACATGTTTTTAAAAGTAGAGAGGAGGTAGCTAAAAACAATGACACATCTGCAGCACAAATAAGAAGATATATAAGACTTACATATTTAACAGATGAATTATTAGAGCTGGTAGATAATAATAAGTTATCATTTAGGCCAGCAGTTGAGATTTCATATCTATCTTCAGAAAGCCAAAAAATAATTGAATCACTTATAAAAAACCAGGGTATGAAAATATCACTAAAACAGGCTAGTATATTGAAAGAAAAAGAAAAAGTAGAAAAACTTAATTTGAATTCTATACTTGAAGTTCTTTCAAAAAAGAAAAATGTAAAAAGAAAAATTGAAATACCTTTTGAAAAAGTAAAAAATTATTTTGATGGAGATATTTCAGATAAAGAGATGATTAATATAATATTAAAGTTATTAGATAATAATTTTCAGGAGGAAATATGAAAACAAAAATATATTTTACAGTTGAAGAGTTAACACTTATTAAAAGCCATAAGAACATTAATTCTAAAATTGGCAGAGAAGAATTAATAGAAATATTAAAAAACAGTATTAAATACTCAGAAGATGATTTATTAAAGGATTGGATGTCAGATACAGTTGAAAAGTTGGAGCAAATATCAGATGAAGAATTCAATGAAATTAATTTTATATTAACAATGGATGCAGAAGATTAGTAGTCTTCTGTTTTTTAATTAGGAGGGAGTACAGTTATGGAAGATAAGGTTAAAAAATTATTAACTCAGTTAGAGGATGGAGTAAAGGAAGTATTTGATTCTGAAAAATATAAAAATTATCTAAAAACTATGTCTAATTTTCATAATTACAGTTTCAATAATACATTATTGATATGTATGCAAAATCCAAATGCTTCATTAGTTGCAGGTTTTAATACATGGAAGAAATTAAAGAGAATTGTAAATAAAGGTGAAAAAGGAATAGCTATTCTAGCACCATGTAATTTTAAAGCTTATATCGAAAAAGATAAATTAGATCCTGATACTAACAATCCAATTATTAATGCTAATACAGGAGAAATTGAAAAAATAAAAGTACCGGCAATGCCTAACAGATTTAGGACCGTACATGTTTTTGACATAAATCAAACAAAGGGAGAACCAATTCCTAATTTAGTTGAAGAATTAAAAGGAAACATAAAAGATTATAAAAACTTTATTGAAAGTCTAAAAGCGATATCAATCTTTCCAGTTAAGTTTGAAAATATAGATGGTGAATGCAAAGGGTATTGTGATTTTAAGGATAGAATAATTGCAATAAAAACTGGTATGGATGAAAAGCAAATTGTAAAAACAGCTATACATGAAATAGCACATTCAATACTTCATGGTAAAGAAAATAGTGATATAGATAGAAAAACTGCAGAAGTACAAGCTGAAAGTGTAGCTTTTGTTGTATGTAATTATTATGGTATAGATACAAAGGACTATAGTTTTGGTTATGTGGCTGGTTGGAGTGAAAATAAAGATATTAAGGAATTAAAGAATTCATTATCAGTCATTCAAAAAACATCAAATTCTCTTATTAATCAAATAAATGAAAAAGTAAAAGAATTAGTTAAATCTAAAGATGTTATTGAAGTTAAAAAAGACAGAAAATCATTAAAGGATATAGAAAATCAAATTAAAGATTACAAACAAAATACTGCTATGAAACAAGATAAACAATCATTAACTCAAAGAATATGTAATGAGAGATAAGATAATTCTATGCTTATGTTCCAATGGAACATAAGTTAAATAAATTCATTATTTTATAGATAAAGTTAATGAAATATGGTAAAATATAATTAAATGGAGGCGTTTATGAGCGGTTTAAAAAACAAGAAAAGGAACGATTGGGATGTTGTTTTGGGAATACATAAAACAAACAATTTTGAACCAGATGAAGAATTTAAAAAACTTATTAAAAAAGAAATTAACGGTGAAATATCCACGGAAGACATTATAAAGCTAACGGTTGATAAGTATAAAGAAGATAACTTCTGTTCCAATGGGACAGAAGTAAAAGAAGTTAAGGATTTTATAGATAAATTTGCTCAAATATGATAAAATATAAATGGTTGGAGGTATTATTATGGATGATAAAAGAATAGAAAAAATTATACGTAATGTTAATGCAAATCTATCAATTGAAGGAATGCCGTTAACCAATAACGATAAAATTAGGATGAGGGATTGTTTAACTGGGAATACTACAGTTAATGATACTGTTAAAAAACTTGTGGAAAAACATACTGTGAAAAGAGTGTAACCCTATGAATATTGATTATTCATACAGTTTTGATAATGATATGAAATATTGTTATCCCAATTCTTCTGTATTAAAAAATAAATTAAATATTACAAATGAACAAGATTTGAGCGTAGCTGAAAGAGAAATAAGTTCATTAAGAATAATGGAAATAGAGAATGAACCATTAAAAGGAAAACTTGATTTTAAACATTTAAAAGAAATACATTATAATATCTTTAAGGATATTTATGAGTGGGCTGGACAAATCAGAACTGTTAACATATCTAAGGGTAGTATGTTTTGCTACAATGAAAATATAGATAGTTATGCGGATTATATTTTTAATAGGCTTAAAGAAGAAAACTATCTCTTTAATGAAGGTAAAGATGCTATTCATGATAGATTTTCTTTTTATATGAGTGAGATTAATGCACTGCATCCATTTAGAGAGGGAAATGGACGTTCTCAGAGGATGTTCATGTCTTATTTGGCAAGAGTAGCAGGGTATGAATTGCATTTTGAAGAAATAACACAGAAAAAGATGATTGAACTAAGTTCACTTGCCTTTAATAATGGCCATGAAGAATATATAAACATGTTTAAAAAAATAACAAGGCCAATTTCTAATCAAGAGCAAATGAATTTTATTGAATCTATTGGTTTAAAATTATTTTTTACAAAAAATAGAAATACTTTAAAAAACATTAAACAAGATATAAATACATATAGAATTGCTAATGGTAATAATAAAAATATAAAAATAGAAAAGTCTAAAGAAAGATAACTTCTGTTCCAATGGGACAGAAGTATATAACAGCTGTAATAGTTACGGCTGTTTTTTATTGCTTAAAAACGAAAGGAGGAGCTTAATGTATACACAATATCAAATAAACAAAGCAAAGAGTATGGATCTATTGGACTATATAAGGCAAAGAGGTTATTCTCTTATTCAGTCTTCTGCAAGTGAATATAGACTTAAGGAGCATGATAGCCTGGTAATATCAAATAATAAGTGGATGTGGTTTTCACAGGATATTGGTGGTGATATTCTGGACTTTGTGACTAAATATGAAGGCAAAGGCTTTAAGGAAGCAATGGAAATACTACTCGAAGAGAAAGGGCAGGAAAAGGTAAAAGAATATGATAGTAATGCTGTAAGTGAAAAAGTTAAAAACATATCAGAATTGCCAGAAAAGGCTGAAAATTATAGAAGATTGTTTGCATATCTTAATAAGACTAGAAAAATAGATGTATCTATTATTCAAGATATGATAAATGACGGTAAATTGTATCAAGAAAAGAAATACAATAATTGTGTATTTTTAGGTAAAAATAATGATGGAGAGGTTAAATACTGTCTGAAAATAGGAACTAATTCATATAAAAAATATAAAGGCGAAATAGAAGGGTCAAATAAAGCTTATGGAGTTGAATTATGTTCTTTTTCAGAAAGCAATAAGGTATATATTTATGAATCTATTATTGATGCCATGAGCCATGCAACAATAATAAAAAATCAAGGAGGTAATTACAAAGAGCATAGCAGAATATCTTTAGGATGTGTCGGCTATGTAAAGCTTGAACAGTTTTTAGAAGATAATCCAAAGGTAAAAATAATTGTTTCATGCTTAGATAATGATAAGGCAGGCATAATGATGACAAAAAAAATAAATGAGAAATATTCAGAAAAGGGGTACATTGTTAAAAGGATACTTCCGATAAAAAAAGATTTTAATGATGATCTAGTTGAACTTAATAGCAGAAAATCGCTAAAAGATTTAAAGTCTGATATTTGTAGTTATAAATCAAAAAATGAAAATATGCTAACTGAAAGAAAAAATAATTTATATGAAAGTAAAAGTAGGTGATTTTATCAATTCAAAACTAATTACTTTCTGGTCCCCTGTAAAACGTCAAGGTTGTAGTACAAACATAGCTTTATATGCTTCATATTTATCTCATGTAATGGATGAAACTGAAAAGGCTGTAATATTTAGTATAAATGAAGGTATAGATGCTTTAGATTATTTAACTTCTAATTCCATTAGAAATGGAATGAATGATTTATTATTTTTAAATGAAATGAATAATATTAATTCTAAGGAAGATGTATTAGTTTATACACATAAAGTATCAGAAAATCTTGATGTTTTAGGTACTGGAAAAAATAAAAAAAAGATAGATAAAGAATATAAAAAGATATTGGAATTACTTAATATGTCATATAACTATATTTTAATTGATTCATGTACAGATAATGATATTACAACTACTGAAATATTAAAAATATCAGACTTAATAGTTATATGTATGCAGCAAGATAAATTTGTATATGAAAGTTTAGACTTAAGTATTTTTAAGGATAAAAAAGTAATTTGTTTAAGTTCATTACACAATTATAAAAGCGAATTAAATATTAGCAAACTACAAATGTTGATGCCTATGCAGGTATACCCTTTATGTCAAAGTGATAAAATAGGCCAAGCAGTAAATATGCAAAATATATATAACTTTATTAATAGTGAATATAAGAAAAAATCTAACATTATTATTGAATTAAATGAAATATGTAAAGAAATCCATAGACTTATTAATTTAGAAAATCTTAATATTACATATGAAATAAAGAAGCAGAAGAATTACAATGATCAGCAACTAGAAACTAATGAAATTAATAAACCTGAAATAAAAGTAATTAAAGAGTATAAAGTTATTAAGGCAAAAAACAATATTGCAATAATGAATTTAAGTGAAGGAGCAGGTTCAACTTTTATAACATTAAATATTGCGTATATGCTAAAAGATAAAAATGTAGATGTTGCTGTAATAGAAATACCACATAAAGATATGAAAGCAGATATATATAATATTATTAGCGATGGTGATGATAATTATATTTCAGTAGCAGAGATGATAAATTCTAATACTCTTAATACTAGCAAAAATAATTCGTTTATGAAGAATAATATAAAGTTTTATATTAACAATGGAAGAATTGATAATTGGAATATGGACAATAACATGGAATTTATAAACATTATTAGTAAGGATAGTACAATAAATATATATGATATTGGAAGTCGAGAAATAGATGAAAATATAAGCTTTTTACTAAACATTATTGATGTTGTAATTGTAATAATAGACCCAATGCCATATAAGTTATTACAGTCAGAGGAAAGAATAAATTTAATCAATAAATTGGAAGAGAGAAATATTAATGTAGTTTATGCTTTAAATAAGTATATAAAGGATTTAAATAAAAAGGATATTGAAAAATATTTAAATATTAAGATTTCATCATTAATACCATTCATTGAACCTGAAACAATGTATGCAGCTAATTATTCTAATCAATCAGTATATCACTTTAAAAAAGATGAAATATTTCAAGAGAGTTTATCCAGAATTCTTAATCAAGCAAATATATTAGAATATGAAAATCAAAACAAAATAAAGAAATTTAAATTATTTAAATGGAGGAAATAGAGGAAAATTTGAATGAGAAATAATTTAGAGCTAGTATTGCATAGCATAAAAGTTTCATATTTATCATTTTTAATATCTTTACGAATGAATTTACCTTTTATAAATATAGTTCAAATTATAATTTCTGGCTTACTACATGACATAGGTAAGTTTAGCTTAAATCAAAAAATATTATATAAAAAAGAAAAACTTAGTATTACTGAGTTTGAACATATAAAAAATCATGTGATATTAGGTTGGAGATTGCTTAAAAAATTTCATGTACCAAGTAACATTTGTACAATGGTACTACAACATCATGAGAATATGAATGGTACGGGCTATCCTTATGAATTGAAACAGGATGAAATATACATAGGCTCTAGAATAGTAAAAGTTGCCGATGTATATGACTCACTTACTTCTAACCGTATATACAGAAGTAAATATAGAAGTAGAGAAGCTTTAAAGATTATGCTTAAAGATATTGAAAGTTATGATTTAAATGTACTCAGAACTTTGATTAAGTTGGTAAAGTGTTTTAATAGTAGGATTATATTTCGATGTAAAGAATATTCAGATGAGAATTAGTAAATGAAATATTTTTTAAAATTACTTCTACTTATCATATATGCTAAGTTAGAACAACTCTATTTTTGCCCCCTTGGGCGGAATAGAGTTTTTTGTCTTTAGAAATGATTAGAGTTCCACGTTAAAGAGTAAGGAGTACAGAGATGGAATTAAATAAATTAATATATTTGATTACGATAATAATTCTTATTTACATAGGATTTATTGATTTTAAACAAAAGATAATTCCTGATAAGCTGAATATTCTAATTTCTATATTAGGCATTATTAATGTTATTTATGATTTTGGGAATATAAAATCTTATTTAATATCTTCAGTTTCAGTATTTGCATTCTTTTTATTCTTAGCAATGGTTACTGATGGAGGTATAGGTGGCGGAGATATTAAGTTGCTTACAGCTTTAGCTTTGATATTTGGTAAAGATATTCTTTTAGTATTACTTTTTACCTATACAACTTCAATTATTGTATTGATACCGGGCTTGTTTTTTAAGAAGTTAAAGTTTAATTCAAGTATAGCATTAGGACCATTTGTAGCATTTGGTGTATTGGTAAAAGTTATAATTTTATTATAAGAAGAAAGGAAAATGGTGATGAAAGAAAGGCTTAAAAAATTTAACAGAATAAGTAATTATAAGATTGTTGCAATTTGCGTTCTGCTGATTGCGGTGATGATGTATTATTACGAAGAAGTAAGGGAGGAGGAAGTTGTAATACCGACTCAGCAAGTGATTGTCTTAAAAAATGACATTCCTGAAAACACAGTAATAACTGAAGCTATGTTGTCTAAAGAGACAAGAATTGAAGATGAGTTTGTAAAAAAGGCTGATATCGTAAAAACTATTGATGATGTTCTTGGCAAAAGAACGAGAGTACCTTTATATGAGGGCGAACTGATTAGTAATAAAAGATTATTAGTTAATGATGATTCAGCTAATGAGGTAGGGAAGACAAAAATATCTTTACAAATTAATGAAATAGACCGCGCACTTGGTTTAATGAAAGGTGATTTTATAGATGTTTGGGTATGTCCTATTGTTCCTGAAGTAGATACAGTTAATTATACAGAGACATATAAATTATTTGAAAAAGTTCAGATAATTGAAGTAATTAATAATGACAAACAAGTAATTGATAAGAATGAAGATTATAAAGATTTTGAAAGTGCAATTGCTTTATATGCAATTATTCAGTTGACTGATGAAGAAATAATTGAATTACAAGATGTTGATAAGGCTGTTTCAACTATTAAATTTTCAAAATATAAAGAGAATGAATTGTATTCTATTGTAAGCGAGCAAATAGAAGAAAATCAAGCGAACGAAGAACTTCAGAAAGAAGCAGGTGAAGATAATGGACAGAAAACAAATTAAGGAAAAAATTTATAATAAAATAGTGAATAAGGATGATTTTGGAACAAATAGTAGAGAGCATACAGAACGGTTAATAAACTGTTCTAAAGGTGATTTAGAGGCAAAAGAATATGTTAGAGGCCTTATCAAGCAATATCTTTCTGATGATGATATAGAAGATGATGAGTTGGCAAAAGAAATATTTGCAGAAAAATGGGGGTTAGGAATATTAGAGAAATATGATAGGCCTGATGTTGATGAAATAATGGTACATGGTACGAGAATATTACTTCAGATTAAAGGTGAGCCTATTGAAGTTGAAGAGAAGTTTAATAGTTATGATGAAGTTATTGCAGTAACGAGAAGAGTGTTAGAATTTGATAGGACAAAAGACTTAAATATCAAGAATGCAATGATTTCTGCAAGACGAAAAGATGGATCAAGAATTCAAGCTGTTATTCCTCCAGTTGGTAAAATGCCTTATTTAAACATAAGAAAATTTGAGAGTTTTATGCCTACAACAGAAAATATGTTAAAGGAAGGTACTCTTACACAAGAAGAAATAAATGTTTTAAGTACTTTAGTTAAAGGTAGAGCAAATATAGTTGTTATTGGAGAGATGGGTTCAGGCAAGACTACATTTTTAAAATGGTTAATCCAATTTTTTAATGATGATTTAATTATAGGTTCATTAGAAACTACTTTTGAATTAAATTTAGACAACCTTTATCCTGAGAAATATTTTATACAACTAGAAGAAAGATTACCTGATTATCCTATAGCAGTTGAGTTTGCAACAATGCTAAGACAAAATGTTGATGTAATATTAGTTGGTGAATGTAGAAGTTATGAAGTTAATGAGTTGATCAAAGCAATGTCAAGAGGACATTCTGGTAGTTTAGGTTCTGCTCATAGTATGGGACCAATGGAAGTAATTGATGACTTTGCTGATATGGTTCTTGAATCAGGAAAATCTGTAGATTTAGGTGCTTTAAAGTATAGGATAGCAAGAGCTGTTGATATAGTTGTAAAGTTTAGAAAATTACCTAATAGAAAAAGAGTAATGGCAGGCTTATATGAAATAGTAGCTGATGAAACTTCAATAAATTACAGTTCTGTTCCTTTGTTTGAATTTGAATTAGACGAAGAGGATCCTAGAGATGATGGACGTCATGTTAGGAAAGGTACGATTACAGATAAGTTAAAACAAAAGTTAAATTCTTATGGTGTTTCTATGAATGAAGTAAATAAAGTTTTTGATTAGTTGGAGGTGAGTTTAAAGTTGTGAGGATTGTATATATAGTATTGTTATTAATTGTAATAGCTTTAATTTTAATAGATATTGCATTAAATAATAAGAAAAAGAATTCAAGGTTTAGGCAAAGGCAAGGAGTGGAGAGTAACTTTCTTACTAAACTAGTAGGACATTTTATTAGTAGTCATAATTTTTTAAACAATTTTAAAATGCGATATGCTAATAAATTAAGCCTTATCAATCACCAAAATAAGATACAGAATGCGGTTTTTGTTGATAGGTTTATATTATTTGATATTCTTGTTTCTTTGATGATTGGTCTTATGACGATAAAACTTTTCACGATGTGGTATGTATTCTTTATTGTATTTTTTGTTTCAATATTCTTTATTACATATGTTGGTACTTTATATGTAAGTTTCAAATTAAATAGAATATATTCATTATTTCCAATAGCTCTTCAGTTATTTACAGATGAATATGTATCTTGTAAGAATATAAAGAATGCTTTGAATGAGTCATATCATAAAATGCCTGATAAAATATCGGTGGTGTTTGAGGGTTTAGCAAGACGTTTCGCAAGTGAAAGTAATTATAAAGAGGTGATTGATGATTTTGCTGATGGACTTGATTTTGTTTGGGGATACGCATTTGCTGAACTGTTATTGTTAAGTTATGAAGGTGCTGGAGATATAAGTGAAGATTTAATATATCTTAATGAATTGTCCAATGAAGAAATAAAAGCTGGTGCAGAAACAGAGACAGCTTTATTAGGTAATAAAATGGTATTTATAATATTAAATCTTGCTACAGTTGAAGGGTTAATACTTAGTCTAAAATTGGTACCGATAGCGAAGTATTTGTATTTATATACTCCAACAGGTAATTTAGGAATAGTATTATGGATTGGCGGTTTTATAGTTGGTTTAATGTCATTAACAGTAATGAAATACTTGTAAGGAAGGTGGTAATTTGCAAATTAGATACGTTGTATTGATATTAATTATTATGACTATTGTAATCATTGATGGGAGCTTGAATACAAGGAAAAAAGGTTCGTTTCATCAAATGGTTGTATCTTTATCAAAAACAAAAGCTTTTGAAACTAAGAATAAAGGTAGAAGATATAAAAGGTTACAGCAAGATTTATTGCAATTAGGATTAGGTACACCAGAATATTTCAAGGCTCTTAGTGTTGTAATTACCTTTTTTTCAATTATAGTAGTTGTTTTATTTAATTACTTATACAAAATTAATATGTTTATAAATATTGATGAATTAAAGATTGCAGCTGAAGCAATAGGAAATCCTGAAATAGCACAGATAGATTTTAGTATAGATATTAATTCTATACTGTTTACAGTAATATTAATGCTTATATTACCTCGTCAATTACTTAAGATTGCAGTTGCTGTTAGGGTATTAATGGAAGAAAATGAAGTTTTAATGTTACAGACTTATGCAATGATGATGATTAAAGCAGGAAAACCTGTAAAACTCATACTGATAAGTTTAATGGATAGGTCTAAGTTATTTAAAGGAGTGTTAAGAAAAGCAGTGAATAGTTTTTCGGAAGATCCTTCTAAAGCTTTGCAAATTGCAAGAGAAAATGTTTCAAATAAGGGTTTTGATAAAATAATTAGAGCATTAGAACAAGCATTAAATCATGACAGAGATGTAAGTCTAATATTTTTAAAAAACCATAGGCAAATGACTAAGGAATTAAAAGCTTTAGAAAGGGTAAGAAAGAATTCTATGAAGTCAATAATCAGTACATTTTTATTAATAATACCTTTATTGACATTCGCTTTTATAGCTGGTTATCCGTTTTGGGTTTATTCGTTGAAGGTACTTGACAATGCTCCAATTTAAGATTTAGAGGTGAGTAATGAATAAGATTAAAAAATACTTAAGTAACAATAGAGGTACAAATATACTAAGTTACATTATTATAGTAGCGGTTACTGTAACAATTGCACTAGAAATTATTCCGTATTTTAACAGTACAATTGAGAGCAGAAGTGAAAAGATTATTAGTGTTTTCAATTCAACAGATACTGTAACAAGTGTTGATTGATTTAATATAAAAATTAAAAATTATATAATTAGGAAATTGTAAAATGATTTTTTGATAACTGTTGATAGAATCTAATAAAAAATAGCAAAAAAAAAGAAAAACAAGTTAAAGCAAGTGAAATAATTGGATTTAAGGGCAACCTTAATACACCTACGAACATTGAAATATCAATAACTTTAAGCATTAAGAAATTATGCAATTAGTGGTTTAAGACTTCTAAGATACTGTGGACAACTTAATCTGTGTGCGATAATTGCTGTGAATTGACTAGCAATTCCTGCAATAAGCACATCAGCTTTAGTAGTAAGATGGTCACGAGATTTTCTTCCGGCTATGCACATGTTCATTTTAAAATGGTTAATGGCTCTTTCTACAACAGTACGTATTTTATACAACTCATTCCATTCATCAGAATCACGTTGTAAGCCTGGAAACATACGAAAACTCATATTTTCATAAGTGTAAGTAGTTCTACCTTTTTTGGCAGTGCTGCACGGATTGTCACAATTACAAACAAATTGACCTCTTTCCATATGAACTTTAGGGCATATCCATTTTATACGGTCGGCACGACCCTTTTCACGGCAAGGCCCACAATATTTCATAACCAAAGAGGAGTCATTTGGACATAATGGATAACCATATTCATTGTAACCAACTTTTTTAAGAGTACTTTCATTCCTTGTATTGTAAGGGATAATTGCTTTTTTAAAATTAAATTCATCTTTTAAAAAAGTATAGGTTTCAATAGTATCAAAGGCGGAATCTCCAAGAAAAGTCGATGGGTGAAAATCAGGATGAAGTTCAAAGAAGTCTTGTAAAACCGGTTTTAATGCAGAAGAATCACCGATTGATTTATCCTCGTCAGGGGAATCGGATTTCTTGTCAATTTCAATATCTTGATGCTTTTGTTTGAAGTCATCATCCAAGAAAGCAATATTACGCACAAGTCCTAAACCATTGGTGATAATAGCAAATTTGTCGGCATAACAGAAATGACCATTAATGTACATCTGTTTAGCATCAGGAGAAGATGTAGCTTGAGAAGGCATTAGACCATAAGCCATTTTGTATGGATCAACGTTAAGATTATTCTTATAGTAAGTTTTAAGCTGTCTAATGAGAGTATTCAAATACTTAGGATTGTTTTCTTTAACATATAATTCAATTCCGGAAGTATCAAGTGTAATAATTGAAGCAAGGGTAGAATCGATAGCTTGACAGATAGGTTCAGTATAGTCAACCATTTTAGAGAACATAAGCTCTAATTGAGGTATAAAGGTCTGTTTAAAACGTGTAAACATAGGGGCGTCAGGCACTTTTGTAAAACCACAGAAATCACGCAATTCGCGACATAAAGAAAGTAAATTGATAAGTAAAGCATCAGTAGGAATGGTTAATATCTTCTGCAATATTAAAGCAGATAAAAATCCTTTTAAAGGATAATCCCTTTTTCTGCCTATTGATAAGTGGAAAGCACAGTAAAATTCCACTGGTATGAAATCACATAAATTAATATGTTCTTCTAATAGTGAGAAGAATGTAGATGTGTCAGATGTTAGTAAATCTTGACATTCACTGAAATTTTCAGCAAGTGTTAGCTGAGAGTATTTAATAGACATAAGTTTCCTCCTGTTGTAGTTTTTGTTTGTTGGTACTTACATTATACCATAACAGGAGAGAAATTTATATATAAGATTAACACTAAACCCATCTAAATCAATGGGTTTGGGCATTTAACAAATGCCTAAATTATATAATAAAAAGGAGAAGAAGATGAAAAAAATGTTAAATAACATGAAAAAATGCTTAGAAAATCAAAGAGGAGATATCATTCAATTTATTCTTGTAATTGCTGCTGTTGTAGCAATAGCTTTGGTTGTAATGCCTGATATGAGTGATAAAATAGTAGATCAGGGAGGAAATGCAGTTGATAGAATTAGTGATTTAGATGGATTAATTACAGATGGAGAAGAATAAGAAAAGGACTGAAAGGTATGTTTAAATACTTTAAAAACGAAAATGGTGATGGCAGTATATTAGGCTTTATAATAGTTGCTCCCATATTGTTATGGTTTTTCGTATATATAATTTTTGGTGGAGCATTTTTATTAGAGATTAGTCAGATGAACACCGTTGTAAATAAAACTCTTGATATTGCTTTAGTCGAAGGTCAGTACACTACTAATCTTCGACAAACTTTAGAAGATGAACTAGTAGCTTCAGGTTGTGATATTTCTAATTTAGAAATAACAATCAATCCAAGTATTGCCGGCGATGGCAATAATGCTACATACGTAGAAAGAGGCGAAATGATAGAGGTGATAGTTTTGAACAAGAAACCGCATCCGTTTTATAATATTAATTTTAAAGCTGGTGATGAGAGTAAGTATTATATCGGTGTGCAAATACAAGGAATGAGTGAGAAATGGTAAAGTTTCTGAGGAATAGAAGAGGCAATGCTTTTATATGGATGATTATATTTATATTTATTTTTATAGGTATTTCTACTTTGGTAATAGACTATGGAAATCTATATGTTAAAACTAAGAAAATTAAATATACCATGAATAGAGCTGTTAAAGCAGCGTCTCTTCAAATTAAGGAAGATGGGGAAGAATTAGCGAATGGAGTATTTGAAATAGATGAAGTGAAGGCTGATGAGGCGTTTAAAGAAGTACTTGCTGGTGATTTAGGTCTTAGTGAAACAACATTAGAGCCTAAATCTAATAGTCTTTTATATGCAACGCCAATAATTAAGGAATTTGAAGTAATAAATGATACTTCTACAAGTTATACTTCACCTATAATAAATCAAGTTTACAATATTGAGAATCCAGGTGTAATTGCTACATTAGAATTTCAGATTAAAAGTACATTTTTGGTTACCGATATACAAGTAAGTAAACTTTCAGGTAGTCAGTTAACGAGCGTATATGATTAATTTATATAAATTAGAGATGTTATAAATAATTAAGTTGACAAAATATGTAATTTAGCTGTATAATATTGCCATGATAACTTATTTTTTAAATGTTAGAAAGCAATTAACATAGCTTTGTTTCGTGTTTTGACACGTAGGCAAAGCTATTTTTTTGCTTAGAAGGAGTAAGTATATGAATTGCAACAAAAGTGTGTTGCAAAAGGAGTGTAGTTATTTATAACAACATTTTGCTATTGAGGAGGTTATTACTTTGGCAAAAACTCTTAATTTATATGAAAGGCAGGGGATTAAATAGAAAATAAAATCAATCTATTATCTCTTGCTTACATGCCTTCTAACTTTATATTATAGTCTAAAATTGTTTTAATTTAGCCTATATTGTCTATAAGTTTCTAACAAGGTATAATGTAATTATAAAAAAATTGAAAGCGAGGGATTTTGAATGAAAAAAATAGTTATTTTAGTGATGGTATTTGCACTTTTATTAACTTCTATGGTTTATGGTGCAGATAAAGGTTTTACTGATGTACAGGAAACAGATTGGTTTTATGAAGTTTTAAATAATGTTGTTGAAAGAGGTATTATAGATGGCTACCCTGATGGAACATTTAAACCTCAAGATAACATTACAAGAGCAGAATTTACAAAGGTTATTGTAACAGCTTTAGAATTGGACATTATTGAAGGAGATGCATTTGTAGATACCGAAGGACATTGGGCGCAAGATGTAATTAATACTGCAATAGAAAATCATATTATAAACAGAACAGAGTATGGTTATAGCTATGCACCTGATGAAAAGATAACCAGGGTAGAAATGGCAAAGATGGTTGTTAGAGCTTTAGGATTTGATGAAGACGCTATAGGTAAAGTAGGTGAGGAAACTAAATTTGTAGACAATTTCGCAATTATGGATGTCGATAAAGGTTATGTTGTAATCGCCAGTGAGAATGGTATTGTGAACGGTTATACAAACAATACATTTCAGCCTAATGGTAAAGCTACAAGAGCAGAGGCATGTCAGATGTTAGTTAATATGTTAAATGTTATCGAAGGTATAGAGGTTGAAGTACCTGTTGATGAAGATGACATAATTGATGCTGGGAAATTAGATTTAATTCCTATTGAAGATACTGACTATGATTATTTGAAAGATTATAAGGATACTGATTTAAGAGGAAATATTACTTATGAGGTAGATGGTATAGTAGAAGCAGATAAATCTATGTTTCCTATTAAATTTGGAAATGTAGTAATAACAGGCATAGATAAAGTTAAAGCTGAAGACGCTCCTTATTATGGTGATACATCAATAGGATGGAGAAATTCAGATAATAAAGATGCTGTTGCCATTCATGCTTATGCAGTAAATGGTAATGATGATAGTTCAAGAGATTATTTTTGGGTTGAAGGTTTGGAGATTGTTTTTGTTAATAACAGTGGAGAAACGTTTAATAAGCCAATTATGAAGGTTGCTGAAAATGCTGATACTATATATGAAGAAACGGTTGAACTTTATGATGATTATGCTGTTGGTGAGTATCCTAAAATGGAATTAAATAAAAACTTCACAGTTATGTTTATCTCAAAAGAGAGTTTTAATTATGAAGATTTAGACAACATAATTTTACTTGATACTTATGATTCTATAAGAGAAGGTCTTAAATTTAATATTGATGAAATTGATTAAAGGTATTGTGCCTTTAATCAATTTTTTAAGATAGGAAGGGAGATTTTATGAAGTTTTCAAATAAAACATTTACAAAGATTGTAAGTTTGGTATTATTAATTTTTACTATACTTTCTAATGTTAATTTACCTATTCTTAACAATTTAAGTTTAATTAAGGAAGCTCAAGCATTTGAAGAGTGGGATGAGGAAGATTTTCCTTCTGATAATTCTCCATTTTCATATAGAATGGTTGTTGCATATTTCGGATATTGGTATGATGAAGAAACAGGTGAGTATTGGGCAGAATATAATGGGGAACAGCAAAGTATAGGCAGTCGTCCTAATTCAAAATTAATTAAAGAATATACTTTTCCAGTTGCGTTAATTTCTGGACCTTGGAAAGTAGTAGATATAATGAATTACAATGAGTATGATGGTGATTGGGATGATTTGAATTATAGTGCTTTGAAGAAAAAACAGGTAGACGACCATTATATGTCTTCAGCAAATATTTTTAATGAAGAAATAATAATAGGTAGAACTGGTGATGATAGTGGAGATTTAGAATTTGAAGCAAATTTTTATCCTTTAGATCCTGATAATATGGGTTTTACTTCTCCTGATGGTAAGTATTCAGAATGGAGAAGGGAAAATGTATGGCGTTGTTATGTTGCAGTAGTTATTAAATATATAGATGAGACATATGAGGAAAATCCTGAAGAATGGATGATAGAACATGGCTTAATTGATCCTCCTGAGCCTGAAGTGCATGCGAATTTGGAAATGGATATACCTGACTTAGTTACCTGGAATTATAAACAATACGATGAAAATATGAGAGCTTATGTTGAGGTTGGACTAGATGCATCGGATTCAACTTCAAATCTTTCAGTAGATAGTTACGATTTTGAAGTAGATATAGGTACAAGGAATGCAGACTCAAAGAGCGGAACGTCAGATACTTATTACAAGGCTATAAATGTGTATCCTGATGATGTGAATGCTATGAGTGGTGATATTGTTGTTAAAGGTTCTGTAACTGTAACTGATGAAACAGGGTTAAGCGATACTGCCACAGATGTAGGCATGGTAGATGTAGAGATTGTAAATGAACCTCCGAATGCTTATTTTGATAGAAGTTCAAACAATTATGTTTCTCTTCCTGTTACTTTATCTAATGGCTCAAGTGATCCAGAAGATGATTTAGAATATGTAAGTTGGACCATTAAAGATAGTAAGGGAAATTTGATATTCTATTCAGATACTAATTTAGAAACAGGAGAAATGGAACAAGATTATACGCCTGAATATTTTGAATCGGTTAACTTTGATGAAGATGGTGGTAAGTTAATCTTTACAGAGAGTGATAATTATGAAGTCGAAATATACGTTAGAGATGATGGCGGTGGATATGGAAAAGAAGATGATACATATAGAAGAACAGTTTATGTAAATACAGAGCCACAACCACCGGTTGCAGATTTTTCAGTTTATGAGTTTGGTTATCCTAATGAAAGTATACCTATAAAGGATATGTCTACTGATCCTAACGATGATATAGTTCAATGGACATGGACAAAGCCAACTATAAATAAAGATGATGGAATGCCAGCATCATTATCAGGTAATTTAAATGGAAAAAATGGCGGTAGCTTGACATTTAGAGAAGAAGGTACATATGATATTTCTCTTAAAGTAAGAGATTATACAGGGCTTGAAGATAGTATAACGAAAGAAGTCAAGGTAATTCCTCCAATAGCTGTAGCAAGAATTACTGAGGAAGGAACTTTAAAGGAAAACAGGCATGTTAAATTACATATGAGAGATAGTTTGAGTCCTAGAACTGATCCAATACAGACAGCAAGGAATATATGGGAAATAACTCCTTTAGATGGACAAAGTGTAAGTAGTATAAAGATAGATCCTGATACTTCTAACAATGAAGAGAAAAATATTTTATTCAAAGAAACAGGTAGATATGAAGTTTATTTAAAAGTACATAATAATTTTGGTGATGCTAATCCGACACATCCTAATAGTCCAGCAAGTGAAATAACTAAAATTATTGAGATATTACCTGATGAAAACCCTATATCTGATTTTACAGTAGGTGGAGCAACTCCTAACTTTTATGACAATCCTGTAAGTACAACTGTTGAAATTGAACAATCAGCTTATTCGATAGATGAAGATATTATTGATAAGTATAAATATGTTGTTTATAGGGATATGGATGAGGATGGAAGTTTTGACGATGAAAGTGTTTACGGTACATATGATGTTGGAAATACTGATATTTTAGTTAATTTTGAACAAAGTGTAAGCGGTAAATTTAAAGTTGATTTAGAAGTAACCGAAGAATTTGGACAGCCTACAATAGATAAATTTGTAACTGCTGCAGATAGAAGAAAAGCTTTATCAAGTAAAGAGTTTACAGTAAACTGGATACCTGATATAACTTTTGATATTCCTGAATGGGCTTATACTGATGATGTTTTAAGTTTAACTACAAAGCTTAAAGATGAGGAAATAGGAACTTTAAAAGTAGATTGGAGCATTAAACGAGCGAGTGAAGATGATACAAGCGTTTTAGTAGATGATGATATAGATACAAGAGCAGAATATTCATTAAATAATAACGGTGGAGCTATAAGATTTAAAGATAGTGGTTATTATGAGTTGATTGGAACTGTAACTGATGAAGTAGGACAATCCTATAGTTTTGGAGATGAAATTAGAATTTATCCACTTCCAACAGCAGTTATTAAAGATAATATGACTTTTGGCGAAACACCTTTTACAACAAAGGAAAATAGAAAATATCAATTAGATGGTAATAGTAGTTTTGGAAATGATTATTATGGAGCTGAGCTTCATGAAATAGACCACTCAAAAGATTATTGGGAAATTACTACCCTTGATGGACAGAATTCTAATGTTATAAAGGTAGCAAGTGGAACAGGTGAATTAAAAAATGATATTGTTAGTTCAACAACTTATTTACAGTTAAACGATGCTTTAGAAGAAGATTTATTATTTAAAGAAAAGGGAAGATATAAAATAAGGTATCAAGTAACTAATGTTCATGGAAAGAAATCACCTTTTTCTGAGGAAATTATAACAGTTGATGAAGATACAAAACCTATTATTGATTTTGATATTGTTGAGACTACTTATAGAGATGTAGACGATAGTAAAAGAGCTGAATTAGTAATATATAACCTTCAATCCAGTTCAGATGATGGCGATATATTAATAAATGATTTGCATAGAGTAAGATACCGTTTTGACTCTGACAATGATGGTAGTTATATTGATGAGACTTGGAAAAGTCCATTAGATATAGATTTTACTAATAATAGGGCAACGGTTAAAGTATCTCATGTAGGTGATTATCAGTTTGAGTTTTATGTTAAGGATACTTTTGGGCAGGATACTATTAATCAATTTGTAACAACTTCAGATAGAAGAAGTAATACTATTACAAAAGTTATTAAAGTTGATAACATGCCACCTACAGTTGATTTTACTGTAACACCAAGTAACAAAGTTGATGTAGTTTTCACAGTGGGACAAGCTGATTCAAGCAAGACACTTGAATTGGACACAAAGATTAATAACTATGTAAAGATGTATTTAGAGGCTAATAATGCAGATTTTTTAGATACAAGGATTGAGACTATAGAAACAAGTACAATATCTTCTAATGATGCCGATGCTGCGGCTGTATTTAATAATTGGGAACGTTATGGAACAGAACCTGATACTTGGAGTTTCAGTTCTAGTACTGGAATAATTAAAAGGGATGATAATTCATATTGGTCAGGTTTTTATGATCCATCATTTAATAGTAGTAGTTATACTTTTGAAGTGGAGCTTGGAACTAATGGAAGTGATAATGATGATATAGGAGTATCATTTGGCATTGATGGTACACCAACTGGACATTTAGCGTTTTTAATTTCACAGCATGGGTTACTTTCTGCTGGGAGTAACACTAACACAAATAAACATGGTCATCCATCTGGACTATATCAATATAATGGAGCTACAATTAAAGGTCTTTATAGCCCAACGAGTTCTGTATCTTTTACTAGAAAGAAGTGGCATAAGATGAAGGCTATAGTAAAAGATAAGAATATTAAAATATGGTGGGATGACGTACAGGTTGTTGATTATACACATTCAAGCGATATAAAGGGTAGTTTTGGATTTTTTACTAATTCGCAACCTGAAGGAAGATTCAAAAATCTAACTGTTACTTCGGGTTCAGTTAAAACTTTAGACGAAGTACTTAAAGAACCTACTTGGAGAGATGATGCAACAAAATTTGTAATAAATATTTCAGATATAAAGTTATCAGAATTAGAGACAGCATCTGTTAAATATCCTGTAGTTTTATCAAGAATGCTGAATGACGAGTTATATTTTGCGGAATTAGGAACAAGTATAAACAGGTCGCAAATACTTAACTTTATAGCTGGTAATGACGGAAAAGGAACATTTATTTACAATACAAACATGGATACAGCTTTACAGAATTTAGCTGAATGGATACTTAATACAGTAAGAAGTCAGGCAAAATCTAAAACTCAATATATATTATTAAATGAAGAAATTAATTATAAGGTATTTTATGAAGATTATGAGGAAGATCCTCAAATGAATGTAGAGAATTGGAGATACGAGCATGATTACAGATGTTTCCAAAATGACTTAGGCAAGGTAGCTTATGATGGTTTATGGCTATCAGAATCTAAAAATTCATTTGATAAAGTGGGAAGATTTGTAACTGATTATAAAACAAAGGATAATCCAGTAGGCAGTGATGATAATTTTGAAGAGTATAGAAAAGATTCTGAAATGAAAAATGGTCCATTAAATATTTATGTTCATAGAAAACCAATTGCACAGTTTACGATGGATATGACAAAGAGTGCAAGTACGTTTAGTTTAACTTTAACTGATACATCTTATGACTTAGATCATACTAATAGAGCTGATAAAGGTCTTGTTGCAAGAGAGTGGTCATGGAAAAAAGTTGGTGAAAGTACCTGGCATTCAGGAAAGTTGACATCAGGAAATAATACAGAAGAATATCTAGTAAAATTGAGAGTTAGAGATATGGATGGGGAAAATGGTTTAGGAGTTTGGTCTGACGATACTGTTATACTTATCACAAGTCAAGCAATGCCACCTATTTCTCAGTTTGTATTATCTAGCAATGTAATAGCTCAAGGTGCAACTTTGGGAATTACAGATACTTCATATGATCCTAACGGAGATACAATCAACCAATGGGAATGGAAGTTATATAAAGAAGGTACATTACTTGGAACATATACTGCTGCTAATTCACAAACAGCCATCAATAACAAGATAAAGACTTCAGGGATAGGTGATTTTAGCATCACATTACAAGTTAGTGATTCTTCAGGTCCTTGGGGTGATCCGTTGGCAACATCTGAAATTTATACACAAACTTTTAGGGTAGTGCCTATAAACCATGCTCCAGTTGCTAATTTTAATTTAGTTTCAAATGAAAGTCCAGCATGGACATTCCCTAAAAATGTAACTTTGTCTTCATCAAGTTATAAAACATTTAAAAACAGGCCGAGTGCGACATCATTATTTTTTGAAGAATTAGCTAGATATAATGTATCGGTATCTGATCCGAATGGAGCAGATAACTTAGGGTTTACTTACGAATGGTCCTTAGAAAATTACAAAGTACCTAAAGTAAGTGGCATAGGTGGTACGCCTTCATCAGTTAAGGTATATAGTACAGCAACACCATTTACAAATAGCTTTAAGAATGCAGGCTTAAGTTGGGGAGCGTATAAAATTACTTTGAAAGTAACGGATATGCCTAAAATTCCTCCTTATGAGCCTAATTCAGCATTATCAACTTATGTAACTAAAACATATTATGTTGTGCCGGATATAAGTGTAGTTGGAAATTTTTCAAGTAGTAATCCTGAGATAATTGTAGGTGATACAATAAGTCTTACAGCAACTACAAATAAAGAAGTTACAGGAGTTACTGCTAATTTAAGTTCAGCTACAGTTAATATGACTAAAGTAAATACTGTTGGAGAAACAACTTATTGGGAGGGAAGTATGGTAATTCCTGAAACGATAACAGATACGGGAACATATGACCTTCAATATGTAGCAAGAACTAATTATGGTAGTGAAACAGGTGTTACAACAAAGGAAATGACGAACACTATACCTATTGATATAGTAGCATTAAGATTGTTGAACTTTAGAATAACTGATATAGTAAACCATGATACTGTTACATTCCCATATACAAAGGATATGTTAGTTGATGATTTAATCGATTATAAGACTGGATATTATGTTACATTCAGAATAGACAGTAAAGGTAACCCTGATAACGTAGATGCTGATATTTTTGAAAATAGTACGTTGAAACAACAAATAGATTTAGTAAAGGTTTCATCAAGTGGTAGTAGTGAAACTTGGGAAGGAAAATTTTTCACATCTGCAAGGTTGCCAGAAGGAACAGAAATAAGTATCAGGGTAGATTGCAACAAAGGTGCTACGATTTATGACTACAATGCAAAAGAGGGTTGGGACGGTAAATCGTTGAGAGTGTCTGGCTCTGCGTTGCAAGACGGAAGGGTTAATTTGATAAGATAGAAAGACGAGTATATTATTTAAAAAGTTTACTCCAAAGATGCAAGTAATAAAATTTCGAGTGCAAAATTACAATCATTTGCACTCTATAACTTTGCTTGATTTTCAACTTTTAATAAAATAAAATTGATTCTAGGGCTTTGCCATCAAAAAATAATATTAGAAATATATTTAATTCGAAATTGTAGATTGACCAGAACTAGAGATTAATTATATAATCTACTGAAAAGGTTAATTATATTATACGAGGAGGCTTATAAATGAAATGCCCTAAATGTGAAGTCGAGATGCAATTAGGTTATCTACAAACTGGAAATTTGATAGCATTTAATAAGCAGAGACATAAAATATCATTAAATCCTAAAGACCCTGAAGATGTTATGGTTGCACGGAAAGCTTTTTCATCTAACGATTTTAGTGGATACATATGCAAACAATGTGGACTAATATGTTTTGATTACTTAAATCCAAAGAGTCGGCTTTAATTTTATAAATTTTTAATATCGTAAATTTAAGTTAATCGCATACATTGACTACAAACAAAAAATAATTCCTGACAAATTAAATATAATAATAGTATTGTTAGGAATTATTAATACAATGATAGATTTCAAAAACTGTAAAGTATACATTGCATTAGCAGCAATAATCTTTACAGTTTTTTTATTTATTGCCATAGTTACTGATGGTGGTATAGGAGGAGGCGATATAAAGTTATTAACTGCACTTAGTTTGATATTTGGTATAAGCATGTTGGAAATTATTATATTTGCATTATTAATTGCAAGTATTATTTCAATCTATTTAATAATTGTTAGAAAACAAAAATACAATTCAAGCATAGCATTAGGTCCGTATATATGTATAGGAGTATTTGTTAGTTTGATAGATTCATTTTTATAATTACAAGAGAGGAGAGGGCGTAAATGCTATACATTGATGACATAAGAGGGCACAGTTTGGATTCAAATATGAAATACTTAGTTATAGATAATATTAGATGCAGAAGATATGTATGTACGCTAGAATTCCAAACTGATTTTATTTATCTATTTAAAATAATAGATACAAAAGTTTCAGTCAATAAAATATGCATATCAAAGGTTGATTATTATTTAAATAATAATTTGATTAAGGCTGCTGAGTTTCAAAAACAAATGGTAAGTACATAAATGCCTTTTTCTTTCAGAAAGCCATCATTCTTAAAACGCTGTTTTAAGAATAGCAAGCAGTGGAAATGGATAGCCATTTCCGAAATTTTAGGGGATACCCCTAATACCCCTGCGGAAGCAGAATTAATTTTTAATATAAATTGGTGGTGATAAATTGACAGTGAACAGAAAAAGAAAAAATGTAATATTTATCAGAACTACAGATGAAGAGCATAAAAAGATTATGGAAAAAGTCGCAGTATCTAAAATGAGTATAAATAGGTTTTTTATTAATGCTGCACTGAAAAGAGAAATAATTATTTATGACCTTACTAGTATATTTGAGCTTTCAGCACAAATAAGTAGAATTGGAAATAACATAAATCAAATTGCAAAAAAGTTAAATCAAGGAGGTTTGATTAATAAATCAGAAATTAAATATTTAAAAAATACTATGGAAAATATTAATGAAGTTTTAATAGAAGTTTATCAGGATATTCAGGCAACACAGGATAAGGGTTAAGTTATGGCATATGTGAAGAGACATCCAATACATAAAACTTTAAAGAATGCCTTAAAGTATATTGAAAATATAGAAAAGACAGATGACAAACTTTTAGTCAGTTCGAATAAATGTAGTATAAATGAAAATTTAGCAATAGAGGAAATGAAAACTTTAAAAAAACAATATGAAAAAGAAGATGGCATACAAGGGTTTCATTTTATACAATCTTTTAAACCAGGAGAAGCAAACAAAGAAAAAGCACATCAAGTTGGAAGAGAGTGGGCAGAAAAATTTCTTGATGGTAAATATCAATATGTACTTACAACTCATGTTGATAAGGGACATATTCATAATCACATTATAATAAATTCAGTAGGGCTAAATGGTAAAAAATATAATAGCTGTAAAAATGAATTAGAAGATATAAGAAAGTATTCTGATCTAGTTTGTCTTGAACATGGATTAAGTGTTATAGAACCTAATAGAAGAAACAAAAATAAATCATACAAGGAATGGCAAGAAAGTAAGAATAAAACTTCATGGAAAGATATTGTTAGAGAAGATATTGACTATGTTATTTCTTCTTCAGAAAGCTTTGAAGATTTTATTAGAAAGATGAAATCAGAAGGTTACTATATTAAACATGGAAATGTAAAATATATGACTTTCAAAAAGCAAGGAATGAATAGAGCTGTTAGAGGTAAAACGCTCGGTATAGATTATGACGAACATAGTATAAAACAAAGAATAAAATTTAAGGAACATAATATTAGAAGCTTTAGATCAAAAAATAAAAAATATTATAAAATTGATAAAAAGAGTTTTGAATACCAGATAAGAAAATTATCATATAGGCAATCATCATTAGAAACTAATATAAAGCTTATAATTTTATTATTTAAAATAATTTTTAATAATAATCAAAATTCATTTGAAAAAGATAAGAGGCCAATAAAATATACATATGCACAGAAAAAAGCTATAAATGGTATAAAAGATTTATCAAGTAAATTAAATCTTTTACATAAATACAATCTACATACTAGGGGTGATGTACAAAAACAAATTGATATATTAAATGGTAAAATCAAACAAGTAGAAACAAAAAAGGAAAAATTAAAGACATTAGAAATTAAAATGGAAGCCGTTTGTACTGAAATCGAATTATATTATAAATATAAGAAATATCATGATGAGTATGAACGGGTAATTTTGAAGGGGGTTTATAAAAAGAAAAATGCTTATGAAATAGAAAAGTTTGAAAGTTGTAAAAATAGGTTAGAGAAATTTAGTTTAAAAGATGAACTTCAATACGAAAATTTCATTAACCAAAGAAATGAAGTAATCGAAAAAACGAAAGGGGTTGATAATGAAATAAATAATACATTTAAAGAACTAGATAAAATACTAGGTTTGCAAAATTATCTTAATAAATATGAAAGAGATAAATTTATAAAAGATATACAGCTGGAAACTAAAATGAAAGATGAAAACGAAAAGGAGAGATAATAATATGGATTATGAGGATAATAATTTATATAATGAGTTTGATGAAAATATTAAAGAAGATCCAACAAATTTTATAGGCATCTATAATAAAGATGATGGTAACTCTATATTTATAAAGACATTTGATGAACATAGTATTGAAATTACAAAAGAAATGTCATCAACATTTGAACAATTAAGTGAACTTGATGTGAATATAAAAAAAGTTATATCTGATCTGATAAAAGATGATAAAAAAATTGAAAGATTCATGACTTTTGTAAATGTAAAAGGTGTACAAGAACTATACATAGATGATGCAGCTCATAAAGGTGTAACTGAAGGACCGGTAAACTATCTTTCAAGACGAGAGCAAATTGAAAAAATTATTGAAACTATAGTTCAATTCAAGAACCCGGTAATTGTTTATTCAAAGGAAGAACTTGAAAGACTACAAGCTGAATATAAAAAAGCCTCGGGAAAAACAGAACCGCTAGAAAAATCAAATATGGTTAATAATAAAAAGTCTGAGTTACTAAAACTAATGGATGAACAAAGTACGCGAGGATATATAAGGATATCTAATGAAGACTATTTGAATATAAAGAAGCAAATAGAAGAGTTGGACATACCTTTTATATCAAAAGAAAGTGGAGTTAAGTTTGGAATGAACATAACTGTTCCAATTGATAAAATAAAAGAACTCAAAAACTTGATATTAGTAAATGATATTAAAATATTGCAGGAAGTTGAAGGAAATATTGATTGGAATAAAATTAAACAAATTAAAGGTGTCAAAGGATTTAATAATGTTAGAGAAGAAACATTAAAAGAATTTCAAAATGATAATTGTGATAAGTTTAAATATATTGCATTTGAGAAAGATGGTAAGTACTCTGTATATGTAGAGCCAAGTTGTCCATTAATTATTCAAGGAGATATAATTAAGCAAAAAGCCAAGTTTGAAAAACTAAACAAGAAAACTATGAAAGATGTGAGCATCGCCAAAGATGAATATAAGAAATCTAAACAAGCATCGGAAAATAAAAGTAAAGAAAAAAATAATGATAAAGGAGAGAGATAATGAATACAGGTGGAGATACTTCAGCAATCTTAATGGGATTTGCAGCAGATTTAAGCAAAGAGGGGTTTAAAGACATTTCTAAATTAGGTGGAGAAATGTTAAAATATTTGTTCCTTTCTTTATTAAATAAACTTGATAGGAAATTAAATACTGGGGAGGTTAATATAAAAAGACTCATAACAAGTGGTGAGGAGTTAGTTACTCTTGATTTAAATGATAAAGATGCAGCTATATTTGCTGCTAAAGCTAAAACAACAGGTCTAACTTATGCAATATTTGATGTGAGTAAAAGTGACAATAAAGTAAGTTATGTATATAAAAAAAGTGAAGCAGAGATAGTAAATAAGATATTAGAAAAAATGACCGATGAAAAAGTCAATGGTATTGATAAAGAGGCTGATATCAGCATGCTGAGTGAATATATTATTGGCAAAGATAGAGGATTGTATATTCTTGATAAAGAGAGCCCAAATGATTACATACAAATCAATAATGAAAATAAAGAAATATTAAAAACATATATAGTAGATAAAGACAATTTAGATGATTGTATTAAAATAATAGAAAATACAAAAAAAGATACTTTAGAAGTTGAGATTAATATTAACGGTAATCAAGAAATTTTAAATAAAAATGATTTTAATATGGAAGAAATTCAAAAACGAGTTAATGATGTTGGTAAGACATTTTCTAGTCCTGAATATGTTTATGGTGATGTAGAATTAGAAAAGTTAAAAGAAAAAATTAATAACATAGAATTAAATAAAAATGAGGTTAATAATAAAGTAGAAGTAAAAAAAGATAGAAAGACTATGAAAGAGATAGACGATAACATTAAGGAGGTGCGGGCCAAAAAAACCAATAAGAAAACAAAAGAAAAAACTAAAACGAAGGAAGGGAGAGACAGATAGTGACGGATCAGCAGAGGCGTAAAAGGTATAAGATTCAATTAACAATATTTTTTATACTGTTATTTATATTTATATCATATATGGCAATACATATAGGAACTGTATTTAATAGCTATGAACATTTTGATTATACTATGCTTGATAGATTTCAAAATGACATAGAAAATCATATTAAAACAGTTCCTTTTTTTATACCTCAAAAACAAGATTTAAAGTTATTGATATTTGTTAGTTTATTGTATTGGTCGGTTGCTATATACTTCATAACATCTGATAAAAAATATATGTTTGGTAAAGAACATGGTACTGCAAGCTGGGCTGGAAAAGAAGAAATAAAAAAAATAATTGATAAAGATGAAAACAACAATATTGTATTCACAGAAACAGAGCAAATGAGTTTAAATACTAAAAAGACTAGAAAGAATCTTAATGTATTGGTTGTTGGAGGCTCAGGTTCAGGAAAAACAAGATTTTATGTAAAGCCCAACATTATGCAAGCTAATACTTCATATGTAATTACTGATCCGAAAGGTGAATTGTTAAGGGAAACAGGCTCATTATTATATAAAAAAGGATATAAAATAAAAGTTTTTAATCTTATAGATATGGATTATAGCAGTCGCTATAATCCTTTTGTCTATATAAGAACTGAAAATGACGTTATGAAAGTTATCAATGGTTTAATAAAGAACACAAATCCTAAAACAGGAGGAGGGAATGATCCTTTCTGGGAAAAGTCAGAAGTTGCTTTATTACAATCAATTTTTTATTTTATGTGGTATGAGCTTATTCCAGAGGAACAAAATTTCAAAACAGTTATGGAGTTATTGCGATATGCAAGTGTAAGGGAAGAAGATGAAGATTATGAAAGTGATTTAGATATTATATTTAAACAATTAAGAGAAGAGAAGCCTAATCATATTGCAGTTAGACAATACAATATTTTTAAACTAGGAGCTGGAAAAACAATTAAGAGTATTTTAATTTCTGTTGGTGTGAGGTTGTCGCTTTTTAATATAGAGGCAGTTTCCAATTTAACCGCTAAAGATGATTTAGAACTAGAACGTATTGCCGAAGAAAAAACAGCATTATTTGTAGTTATTCCAGATAGTGATACTACATTTAACTTTCTTGTGTCTATGATGTATGGACAATTGTTTGAAAGATTATATTATATTGCAGATTTTAAGACTAAAGATGGAAGACTTAAAACTCATGTTAGGTTTATACTAGATGAATTTGCCAACATAGGGCAGATACCTGACTTTGAGAAAAAAATAGCTACTATGCGTAGTAGAGAAATTAGTTCAAATATTATAATTCAAAATATGGCTCAATTGAAAGAACTATATAAGTACAATTGGGAAAGTATAACTGGTAATTGTGATTCTACATTATTTCTAGGGGGTCAGGAGCAATCTACACTAGAATATATAAGTAAAAGTTTAGGAAAAGAGACTATAGATACAAGGAATATCAACTACTCAAAAGGTAGACAAGGAAGCACTTCATATAACTATGGTATTCATGGCCGTGAACTTTTGCAGCCTGATGAAATAGGAAGAATGCCAGACGAAGATTGTATATTGTTAATAAGAGGCATGTTCCCTTTTTATTCAAAAAAATATAATCTATATGACCACAAGAATTATATATATTTATATGAAGCTACTAATGAAAATTATTTTGATTATAGTAAAGTTAGAGAAATAGAAAAGAACAAGGAAAAAGAAGAGGAGCGTATTAAGATTCTTGAAAGTTATAAGATGAAAGATTTTGAATTAGAAATAGAACAAATAAAAGAATTATTTGAAAATGCTATTTTTGAAGAAGATATTTCATCTATTTTAGAAAGCGAATTACAAATAAATCTAAACGAAAATTATATTGAAGAGGAGAAATAATAGTATGAATAATTTAAAGAAGTTATCATTACATATTAAAATTGTTTTTACAACAATAAGCATTAGTATTTTAAATAATATTATGGTATTTGCATCTGACACAGCAGGTGTAGATAAGTTTGACAACATGGTAGCATGGATAGCTGCATGGGTTGGAAGAGTTGGTCTTTTAGTAGCATTCTGGGGAGGAATACAAGTTGCATTTTCACTTTCAGATCATGATGCTGGACAGAAAAGAAATGGCATTTTGTTTCTTGTAGCTGGTCTTATGGTATTTGGATTATCTATAGCATATAAAACGTTGTTAGGTTTATAAACTTATTAGCAAAGGGTAATCGTAATTGAATTATCCTTTGCTTCAAGGAGGAAATATGAATATAGACAATATAGTTTCGGATGTAGATCAGTTATTTAATAAGTTAAATTCTGATTTAGGATTAATCACAGATATAATTACTCAGCCACAAAATTCAATACCAGGATTATGGAATATGGTTGAGGGGATTTTCAACTGTATTTTACCAATAGGTTATAGTTTGTTAGCATTGTTTTTTATGTTAGATCTTTTCAATAAAACAATAACATTTAGAGTGGCTAGAATTGAAAATATTATTAAAATTCTAATAAGAGTTATATTAGCAAAGGTAATAATGAAAAGTAGTTTTGAATTATTAAATTTCGTATATCAATCAATTTCAGATGTAATTTCATTAGTATATTCTTCTCCTGGTACAATTCAAACCATAGTTGATATTGAGGTTTTAAAAACACAATTAGAAAATATGAAAATGATGGAATTAATTATGTTTCAGATTAAATTAATGCCTATGAACTTTATTATGTTAATTGTTAAAATCATTATACAAGTTATATGTTATGGACGAATTATTGAAATTTACATCTATACAGCACTTTCGCCATTACCTTTATCGACTATGCCAAATGAAGAACATAACAATATTGCAAAAAGATTTATACAGCATTATATTTCCGTTTGCTTACAAGGACTTATAATTTTAATTGCTTGTATGTCATTTACTGGGATAGCAAATACAATAGTTGCTTCTGCAGGTAGTGAAAATGCAGAATTAGGTATGATAGGCACTATAACATCTAGTGTAGTCTTATTATATACTTTGTCTCAGTCTAAAAATTGGGCTAAACAAATTGTGGGGGTATATTAAATGATTGAAATTAAAACACCAAAAGAAATAAGAAGTTATAAAGAAACATTATTTGCTGGATTAACATTAAGACAGATTGTTTGTTTAGGTGTTGCCTTAGCTATAAATATACCATTGTATTTATTTTTGAAATCATACATTGGAGATGAGGTTGCAAGTTGGGTAATTATGTTTACAGGAGTTCCATTGTTTTTAATAGGATTTTTTAAATATAATGGATTACCATTTGAAAAATTTGCTTTGATTATGCTTAATTTTAATCTGTTTATACCACGAAAACGCAAATATGAGGTTGAAAATATTTTTACTGAAATTTTAAAAGAACAGGATAAAGTGCAGCTAGAAAGCTTAAAAAAATTTAAGGAAAGGAAAAAGAAAAATGTTATTTAAGAAAAATCGTAATGGCAATTCAGAATTAAGTACTGAAGCAAATAAAATATCTAAAAATAAAAAATGCAAAAGAATAAGAAGGTCTAATTCAGCCCAAGGAACTATTCCAATTACTAACATATATGAAGATGGAATTATAGAGACAAAGAAAGGCGAATATTCTAAGACACTACAGTTTATAGATATAAATTACCATATAGCGAGAGAAGACGATCAAATAGATATATTTGCTAAATACTGTGAGTTTTTAAATTTTTTCAACTCTTCTGTTAAATTACAGATTACTATAAATAATAAGCCTATAAATAAAGAAGAGTTTGAAGGTAAAATAGTCCTAAAACAGAAAAATGATCATTTAGATATTTATAGAAAAGAATATAATGAAATGCTTAAGAAACAAGTTACAAAGGGTCGTAATGATATTGAAAAAGAAAAGTATATTACTATAAGTATAAAGGCAAATGATGTAATTGAAGCTAGAAATAATTTCATTAGAATTGAAAATGAAATTTTGGGTTTATTGAGACGTATGGGGAGTTATGGCAAAGTATTACCAATCAGTAAAAGGCTAGAAATATTACATGATGTATATAGAAAAGACAATATAGGTAATTTTGAATATAATCCTAAAGTATTAAAACAAAGATTTTCTAATGTTAAAGATGTTATAGCACCTGATAGCTTTGAATTTAAAAGAGATAATATATCTATAGGTGATTCTCATGCAAGAGTATTATTTATACGAAGTTTACCATCTTTTTTAAGTGATAGTTTTCTTACTGAACTGACAGACTTTGGATTTAATATGATGTTTAGTATGAATATAAATCCTGTTGAACCTGAATTTGCACTTAAACTCATACAAAAACAAATAACTGGAATGGAATCCAACAAGATTGAATATCAGCGTAAAAGTGTAAAAAATGGATACTTGGATGCATTTATTCCATATGAATTAAAAAACAATTTACAAGAAGCAGAAGAGTTGCTCGAAGATGTAATGAATAAGAATCAAAGGTTGTTTTTAGTCAATTTCATTATTTTGTTAACAGAGGATGATAAAGATGCTTTAGATGAACATACAGAAATAATAAAATCTGCTGCAAGAAAGTATTTATGTCAAATAGGATCTTTAAATTATCAGCAAGAAGAAGGGTTGAATTCAGTATTGCCGTTAGGTATAAATGATATACAAGTCGATAGATGTTTAACTACTGAGGCAACAGCAGTATTTATTCCTTTTACTTCACAAGAGTTATTACATCCTCATGGTATGTATTATGGGTTAAATGCTATTTCAAAATCATTAATAATGTTTGATAGAAAGACTCTAAAAAATCAAAACGGATTTATTTTAGGTACACCAGGAAGTGGTAAATCCTTTAGTGCAAAACGGGAAATGATTAATGTATTGTTAAACACAGATGATGATGTTTTAATTATAGATCCTGAAAGAGAGTATTCAAATTTAGTTAAAAACTTTGGTGGTGAAATAATTAATATTTCTTCAAATAGTAGAAGATATATTAATCCTATGGATATGAGTACAAACTATGATGAAGAACCTCTTTCTTTTAAGTCTGACTTTATAATTTCACTTTGTGAGGTTATTTTAGGTGGTAAAAACGGACTGTCGGCAAAAGAAAAATCAATAATTGATAGGTGCGTTAGACTTACATATCAAGATTATATACAAAACTTTAAAGAAGAAGATATACCTACATTAATTGATTTTTATAAGACAGTAAAACAACAAAAAGAACCAGAAGCAGAAGGGTTATCAATAGCATTAGAATTATATGCTACAGGTAACCTTTCTGTTTTTTCTCATAAAACAAATATTAATATTAATAATAGACTTGTTTGCTTTGATATAAAAGACTTAGGAAAACAATTAAAAACAATGGGTATGTTAATAATTTTGGATCAAGTATGGAATAGAATAACAGAAAATAGGAAAAAGGGAAAACATACATGGATCTATCTTGATGAAATTTATTTATTGTTTGCAAATGAGTATTCTGCTAATTTTTTATTTGAATTATATAAAAGGTCCAGAAAATGGGGTGGTGTTGTAACGGGTATAACACAAAATGTAGAAGATTTATTACAATCTGAATTAGCAAGAAGAATGCTATCAAATTCAGATTTTATATTAATGCTTAACCAGGCTCCAATGGATAGAGTTGAATTAGAAAAAATGTTAAATATTTCAGCTGCTCAACTAACATATATAACTAATACTGATTCAGGTAGAGGATTATTATTTTCAGGTAATAGTATTATTCCTTTTATAGATGAGTTTCCAAAGGATACAGAGTTATACAGAATGATGACAACTAAGGTTGGAGAGGTTGTAGATGTATGAAGCTAGAAGATTCTAAAAGTAAAATTACATCTAAAATTAACACTTCTAAAAGTAGATTAAAAGGGAAACTATATGTTAATAAAAAATATGGAAGAAAGTATGTTAATTCAAAAAAATCTCTGCCTAACAAACAAAGTATTAAGAAATATAATAATAAGAATAAAAAGGTAAAAGATGTAAGGTTTAATAATACCATTAATGCTATTAAAGATAATGTATCAGAGTCAGCAGAGCAGGATATAGGTATACAAGCTTATATTGATACTTTAAATAAATCAGATAAAGTAATTAACGTTGCAAGTATTCCTTTTAAAAGCGTAAAGACAATTAAAAATATTAATAAAACTATACATGATAGTAAACATATAAATAGTATTACAGATACTAAGAAATTTTATAAAAAATTTAAAGCAATTAAGGGTAATCAAAAGGTTGTTAAAGCAAGTTTTAAAGATTCTTCAAATAAGATAAGACCTAAACCTTCAGGTAAAATAAATAAAAAATATTTATTAAAAAAAGGAGGTATAAAACTTCAAAAAGATAGTACTACATTATCAGTTAATACAAAAAATAGAATAGTCGATAATCTTAGAGATTCGGATGGAAGTTCAGGGATACAAGCATATTTGCAAACAGATAAGAATATAAGGCGTGGTTTAGATATTGTAGATTCAACAAAAAAAGTAATAACAAGTACTACTAAAGCAACTAAATATTCTAGGGAAGTATTGCATGGCTCTAGAAACTATATTAAAGAACGCATTTCAAACAATAAAAGTAAAAGGTATCAAAATATAAAAAAAAATATTTCAAAAACAAATAAAATTAAAACTGGATCAAAAAAGATTAAATCAAAAAATAATGCGATACTTTTAAAAAATGCGAAGAAGAGAATTGCACACAAACATATATATGGTAGAAAAGCTACAAGTATCTTAAAGGGTATTATCGTAGGAGTTGGTAAATTTGCAAAAACAACAATTGTATTAACAAATCCATATATTTTAATAGGGTCAATACTTGTAGTGTTAATGATTATAATTCTTACATCTATTTCAGGGATTGTAGGATCAGTACTTAGTCAAAATTATTTCATAACTGATGATAATATCGCCTTAATGTATAAAGAAAGAATAGAATTATTAGATACTGAATTGATAGAAGAAATTGAAGAATTAAAAAATGATAATAAATATGATAGTTCTAAAATAATTTACATAGGTGATAAGTCAGGGATATATACAAATTTTCAAGAGATATTTGCCATTGCTTCAGTTAAATTTGAACAGGATTTATCTTTTTCTAAAAAAGAAGAAGATTTTATTGAAGATATTTACGAAAAAATATATGATATAAAAATTTCTAAGGAAAAATATACAGTTACTAGAAATGGTGAGGATATAGATAAAACAAGAAAAATTATTACAGTATATACCTATGATATGGAATCAATTATGAATAAGACTAAATTAGATGAAGAACAAAGGTCATGGTCAAGACGTTTAGTTTCAAATTTTTCAGAACAATTTCCAGAATACGCTCATCAATATGGTGAATTAACACAAGATGAAATAAAAGATTTAATTGTTAATGCTCCTCGATTTTCAGATAAAAAACAACAAAAATTATATGATACAGCATTAAGTATTGTAGGAAAGGTGAAGTATTTTTGGGGAGGTAAAAGCTCAGCTGGGTGGAATAATGAATGGGGTGAGTCGACATTGGTTACTTCTCCTGGAAGTGATACAACAGATACATATAAACCTTATGGTCTAGACTGTTCTGGTTATGTTGATTGGGTTTATAAAACTTCAGGAATAGGAAAAATGCTTTCAGGTGGAGGTACAGCTTATCAGTGGGGAAAATCATATCCAATTAACAGTGATGAATTACAAGTAGGAGATTTAGCATTCCTTCAGATGCCTAATTCATCTGGTATAAATCATGTAGGTATTTATATAGGCAAAGATGATGAAAATAATAATCTATATGCTCATTGCCAATGGGGTACTGGTGTAACAGTAAACGGATATAAGGGTTTTAAATATTTTAGAAGAGTTGTAAGATTTGATTAGGAGGTTCAAATGACATTATATGATAAATTAAATAAGCAAAAAGAAATTAAAGAAAAACTATTGTTAAAAAAAGATAAACTAAATGAACAAATTGGACAAGTAGATAAAAAGATTAAATTAATACAAGAAGATATAGAAAATCTAGAATTGAATAATACAATGAAAGTTATCAAGAGTAAAGGTTATTCTTTATCAGATGTAAGAGATGCAATAGAAATGGGAGCTTTAGAAGATATATTAAATAAATAACATAATATATCTTTTTTTATTTTAAAATACTAAGGAGGATTTAAAAATGAATAATGTAAATTTAATTGGAAGATTAGCAAGAGATCCAGAACTGAGGTTTGTTCCTTCAACAGGTATGGCAGTTGCAAATATGGTTATAGCTGTTGATAAAGAGATGTCTAAAGAAAAGAAACAAGAAATGTCTGCACAAGGGAAACCTACAGCCGACTTTATTAACGTAACTATCTTTGGTAAGTCAGCAGAAAATTGTACCACTTATCTTAACAAAGGTAGTTTATGTGCAGTACATGGAAGATTAACAACAAATAATTATACTACACAAACAGGAGAAAAAAGGTATTCAACACAAGTTACAGCAGTAAGGGTAGAATTCTTAGGTGGAAGTAAAAAAACAGAAGAAGCAGTAGACATGGATATACAGCCTGATTCAACATTCTATGATAATTTACCTAGTGATGAAGAGGAGGTGCTTTAACAAGTAATTAAATAGTGACAACAAAAGGCATTTAGAATTAATTCTAAATGCCTTTTAATATCGTAAAAAAAGATAACTGTCCATGAGGTGAACAGTTATAGATAAAATGTAAATACAATAATATTGTCAAATTACAATAATTTTACCATTATTATGTAATAATTGCAATATTAAATATAAATTTTTATTAATCGGAGGATAAAATGTCAGCTACAATTACAATGTCAAATTATATATTTAGTAGTCAAATAGATTTACATAGCAAAATCGTATATGCAGGGTTAAAAAAATATTCAAATAGTGAGGGGTTATGTTTTCCGTCTAGAAATACACTAGCAGAAATATGTAAGATTTCATTATCAACACTTAGAAAAGCTATTAATAATTTAGTAGAAGCAAAGATAGTAAATAAAGAATCTAGATTTAGACAAAACGGAAGTCAAACATCAAACTTATATTCATTAACACCATTTATGACTTCTGGAGATTATTATTTCAAAATTAGAAGTGATATATTTGATTTGCATTTATCAGAACAAGAAATAATAGTATATATGTATCTGTGCTCTTGTTCAAATAAAGATTATGAATGCTTTCCATCAATTAAGCAAATAGCCAATGCTTGTAGTATTAGCCAGACAAGTGTAAAAGTAGCTATAAAGGAATTAATAAAAAGAGATTTAATTATAAAAGATAATCAATATAGAATAGATGGAGGAAAAAGAAACAATTTATATAAAATAGTAACAGAAGAAGATAACAATATAGTAAATGAAAATGAAATTATTGATCAAAAGGAATATATTATGGAAAAAGATCAGAATTCAGACAATTTGTATAAAACAAAAATTAATAAAGAAATATTCAATCAGGACAAGGTAATAAATAAAGGTGAAATAAAAGAAAATGATAAATGTAAACAGAGTAAATACATATTTAATACGGATATACCTGGTGAAAAAATAAAAGTAAATATTCGAGACGATATTTTCGATTTTAAGCTATCAAAACATAGTGCGTTAGTGTATTTGTATATATGTACTTATAGTGAGCTAAAAGTTAGAAATATGCCTTCTTATGAGAAAATTGCAGAAGTATGTAAAATTAGCATGGCAAAAGTAGCAAATGCTATATTAGAATTAAAAACAAGTGGATTAATTGATAAAATAAAACAAGAAAAAACAAATAATACCATGGTCAATATAGAACCTCCACCATGGACAATACAAAACACCCTCCATAGTCGTCAGAAAATAACCCATAACTAGAACCTATAAATAACTTTATTAATAAATAATAATAATATATTGCTTACTGGAAAGAAAAATAAAAAGTATATTTTAAGTATGTTTTAAACTGTTTTAAAGAAAAGAGATAATGTTATATTATCATTAGTAATTATTTGAAAAAATTGTAAAAATATGCTATAATATTTTTATATAACATATAATTAAAAGGGCGCGTATGGAAGATAATAAGTTATATAAAAAATATATATTGTCAATAACAATTGTTTCTTTACTTTACATTATCATAGTATATTTTGTGTTTTATAAAAATGATTTAAAAATTATACCTTTAATTAATATAATATTAGAGCTTGTTATTACTGTTCTTCCCTCAAAAATAGGAATTAATGTAAATAGACGACTAGTTACATATATTTGTATTATAGTTTTTGTAATGCTTATATTTACGTATTTTTGCGATATGAAGGTAGAATACAACCAAAGTAATCATGTAATATTTGTAGAAGAAGATAAAGATTCAGAGGAAAATGAGTATAATGAATTAGAAGATAAATCATCTTATGAAAATAATGTAGTTGAAATTGAACAAACAGAACAAGGAGTGACTATATCTGCTAGTTTCTTAGAACCATCAGATATAGAAAAAGAATTACTAAACAATGAAATGAATTATATACCAGTTATAAACGAAAGCATAGTTTATGATGTATTTGAGTTAAGTAATAAAATAAGATCGGATATTACTGATGTAGCTGAATACAGTTTCTTATCATATGGTATAATTGAAGAAAAAGTTGATAGTTATTTACATACTGATGAAGGATATTCTGATGAGATGCTTAATACTAATAAGGAAGTTGGGAATCTATTAAAACAAGCAAATGAAATCAACGAAAGAATTAGGATTCATGAAACAGTAAGTGATTATCTTAGTTTAATGAGTATTTATGAAAAAGCGTTTAAATTGGCGCCATGTAGTAGCATATCATTACAATTAGCTAGACCTTATGAAGGTATTATATTAATACTTCCTATATTTAGTACAAATGATTGTAATAAAATATTTGAATATGGGTTAAAAGCAATTGACCATTTTTCAAAAACATTATCTTATAAAATTATTAGAGGCTCAAGTGATAGTGATATTTTATATAGAATTGCAAAAATATATCATAATCTTGGAGACTTACCTAATTTAAAATTAGATTTGCGAAAAGAATTATATATGATATCAAGTGCGTACTATGAATTATCTATTTCTAATGAAGAAAATAGTGATGGTTACACGTATCAAAAATCTTATTATTGTGCCATGGTTAATCATAAACTAGGAGTTATATCAGGTGCTGATAATTACTTTTACTTAGATAAAGCACTGAAATACTATGAAAAAGCAATAAATCATAGTAAAATTATTGATTATACAAAATACAAAGCATATCAATATATGTCTGAAATTTGTGAAAGATTAGTCTCATATATTAATGAGTATGGAAAAAATGAATACTTAAAAGAATGTACAACATACAAGGACTTATCTATAGGTTATAAAGAAGAATCATATTTGTATAATAAACTTTTAAGAAAATAACACTCATAAAGATGTTATTTTATGTAAGTTAAGGACATGATGCTTAAAGAAATCATCAAAGGAAAACAGGCAAATACCAATGCCTCACTTGATGAATATAGTCATAAACAATAAAAATAGACTAACATTTTACTAACAATACGATAATACTATTAAGTACTAAAAGGTACTGCTTAATAAGTTAGGCAGTACCTTTTTCTTTATAAAGATATATATATAATATAAAGCATTTATTTTATTGATGCTATGTGGTAGGAATTACATATTTATCTAATTTCATTTTTGATAAGACATGTAATCTATTCAAATCTAACTCTAACTCTAAATTATTTTTTAATAAAAAGGTTGGTTGTGTTCCTTTGCTAGCTTTTTTTACAAAATAATCTTGTAATAATAATGCTATTGCAACTTTCCCATACTTTTCATTGTATTCATCTTTAACAGAAATCACCCCTGCATGATCAGTAATAAATATCGATTGTGGAGAAAATAATAAGACATAACCTGCATTTGCACCATCTATAGTATATAAAAAATCATTTGGTTTTAATTCATAATTACTTCTAGTATAATAGCCCATAGGACCAGTTGTAGTTGAAGATATGACCTTAATATTTCCGTAGTTGGTATATAAGTCCCTTCCAATTACGAGCCTTTTTCCCCTTTCTATATAACCATTAATGAAATTTTTTAATTTTATAGTATTTTTTGTATTTGAGTCATTAAGCTCATTGTAATATTTCTTGACACTTTCATAAACGCAATCATCTAAATCAACTTCAGAAAAATCGATGTTTTTTAGATTGTCAAGTGCGTTTAAGTCAACGTCTTTATTTATACATCTAGATAAAGAAAATTTAGGCTGCGTTCCATTAACATGTCTATTTTTTATAAAAAAATCTTGTAACCAGACAGCAATAATCTCTTTATTATATTTTTGATACACCCAGTCTTCAAGTTCCAGAATACCACAATCAGATCCGAACCAAATTTTTTTGTTATCTGGAAGAAGAGAGACAAAACCTGCATTTCCATTATTTGACACTAACATAGTGTAAGGTGTTGTAATATAGTTAGATTTTCTATAATACCCAACAGCACCTGTTGTGGTAGCTGAATAAACTGGAATAGAACCATATCCATTATAGATATCTTCGTTTGTTATTAATTCTCCTCTAGGAATATAGCTTTTTAACAATTTTTTTAATATCATAATATTTTACGACTCCCTCATCATATTTCGTAATCTCCTAATATTAGACACTACATCTTCTATGGACATAAATTCTTCTTTTTTATCCAAATAATTTTCTGGAATTAATGTATATTGCTTATAAGTTTCCTTTATAAAAAAAGATACTTCATTTTCAACAATTACAATTTCCTCTATATTATTTAGAAATACCTCTATTTCATTAATCGTTTTAGGAAATAAGGCTAAATCTAGATTTTCAAATAAATCATATGTTTTGTCTAAATCTAATTCTATAATTTTTTCACCTTTATCTGATGTAGATTGACCTTTTGTCAATACTGTGTAATTATCTTTTAATATATTTCTAATAAATTTTATATTACTAATTTTTTCAGGAAGAAATTTAATAGTTTCTTTACCATTTTTTGAAACATACACTTTCGCTGAAGTAATATCATCTATCAGGCTTCTTTTTAGTGTTTTAAAAGCCAACTTTTTTTGTTGTTCAATATCAAATGTAGAAAAATCTTCAATATTTTTTATACAGTTTTGAAATAATTTTAAAGTGGGTTTATTTTCCTTTTCAATTTGTTTTTCAAAGGTCTTTTCAACTAATTTAGAAAAACACCACTTCTTAGAGGTATCTGTAATTTTTTCCCATTCCTTCCCATTCCATTTTTCATTATATCTTTTTTGATTCCAAATATCTGTTTTACTAAATGTATGGCCGTAAATCCATGCTCTTTCTAACTTTGACATATAACCTTCAGGATACTGCTCGATATTTATAGCGAAATCATCATGTAAATACTCATGTATTATAGTATTTATTTCGTTATTACTATTATCTTTTATTGTTATAGGGCTTGTACCTATCAACTCAGTATCAAATCGGGTTTTAGAATTTGCCTTGCCATCATTGTCAACTATATAGAAAAAGCAATTTTTTCCTTGATTTGTCGAACTATATTCAAATGGTGATTTTTTTTGTATAGTAATAACAAAGGTTTGAATTGAAGCATAAGGAGCAAATGTTAAAGTTGGCAACTTTATAACAGATAATATGTTACATCTTGAAAACAAATAATCTCTTAGTTCCTTATTAGTTTCACTTTCAAAAATTCCGTTTGGTAATATTATAGTTGCAATTCCTCCATCAAAATTTGACTTTGGTTTTCCATTTACATCATCTTCATAACGATTTGTTATTTCATTATATGTTGCATTTCTAAAAGTTGAAGGTGTTAACATATCTATACATTGTTTTAACGATAATGATTCTAATGTACCTTTTTCTTTTGTTGTAAGCCTCGCATCATCAATAGAACCATATGGTATATTAGTAATTAATAAATCTGTATTACCTAAATTATTTTTAAAATTTAAAAAGGAAGGGCAATTAGTTTTATCTTGTGAGCATTTTATAAATAAATCATATAGATATTTTAAGACACACTCGCCTTCTTTTTTGTATTCGATTAGCTTATAAAAAAATTCATCTTCTGTTATTTTCTCATTATCCATAATATATTTATAAAAATCGTCTAAAGTATCTAATTCAATATTTATTTTAAATGTATCAGCTATTTTTGACCAATTAATTAATGAATTTAATAGATATTTAAAAGTAGACTTATTATTAGTAATATTTTTTTCTAACTTATCTTTATTATCTATTAATAATGCTCTACCATCCACAATTTCATAATTCCACATATTTTGCCAGTTTATTGTTGATGTAACTTGGCATAGTTTTGTGGCTCCATCTCCTATAAGATACATATTTAAAAAAGCAGACATTATATCATTTTTATCAAAACCAAATAGTGAGGTATTTGCTACTCTATTAACATCAGAATCAGAACACTGATACTTAATTTTCAGAAATCTTAAAAGCTCATATAAAAATCCCCCACTACCACAAAATGGGTCTATTATTTTCTTGTTTAATAATGTTTTTATTACTTTATTTTTTGGAGTTCCCTTTTCTATTTTCCATTGTGGAAATGCATATTTTTGAAGCACTGATGAAATGATAGGGGCTATTATATGTCTAGAAGTATAGTATTCTCCCTCATCTTGCTTACTTTTCTCTTCTGCTAACTCTTCATATATGAATCCGTATAGATCCATATTTTTATTTTGTGATAGATACCATAATGTTTTAGCATCAGCATATAATTTTTCATTAATAGCGGCTTTAGTAGCTGAATTAGGTCTATTATAATCTATTTTTGGTTCAAAAGCCCTCCATTCCCTCAAGATGCCAGATGATTCATTATCTGCAATATCAGCTTCTAATTTACTTAAGGCACTCTCAAAATTATCATCTTTTTTCTTCCCGTATATTGCAGCTAAAATAGTCATTAGAAAAGACTTATTTGCTTGTAATAATCTATTTGCTCTTAAATGATCCTTTATATCATTAATTGTTTTAGATTCAGAAGTTTCATCTTTTCTTTTTTCAATAGGAGCAAAATAGTCTAAAAATCTTAATTTAATACTATTGTTCATTTCTTCACCGGCAAACGTAGAAGGATTGCCAATAAGCGGATTAATATCTTTTGTTTCTATGTTGTAATCCCAAACACATAAAGATTGTCCATCATATACAATTGCTTTTATTACCTTATTCATAGTTTTATATGTACCAGCTAGATACCTAGTATTTAATAAGTTACAATAAGAATGCATTTGTTTAATTCCATCTTCTAATTTTGAAGTAGGTTCATTGCTTTCTAATTCAAACAGAGCAATTAAATTATTTGAATAATCTTTTTTATCTTCATTATTGAAAATGTATGCATCACATTTTAATTTACCGCCTTTAGTTAATGCATTATCAACATTTGGATATTCTGTTTTTTTAATTTTCACACTATATCCATAACTACCTATTGTTTCTTCCAAATATTTATATACATTATGTTCGAATTGGGATTCAAGCCCCTTGTACATTGGAAATTTAATATCTTTAACATCTAGCATTTTAAACAATCTCCTCGTCATTAAATATTTTTAATATGTCTATTGCTTTTTTTGTTATTACATACCTACCTTTTGTATTGTTATAAAATTCAATAAATTCATTATCTATCAATTCATTTATAATTTGATTAATCTTTGCTTTACTATAATGCAATATTTCAGAAATTTCTTGTTGCGTTAACGGACTAAATGTAGCTTCTTGAACTTGTATTTGATGTTTATTTAATACTACCAATACTTTAAACTTGTCATTTGTAAAAAAATCAATCAATTTTTTATTTATATTTCTCACTCCTTTACAATATTGATAACTTTAGAAATAAATTTCAATAATTTCAACTTTTTAATTATAATATTTAATCATTAATAATACAATACTTTTAAAATATAAAAAATCAGTATTTTAATTTATGATATTTCGATACATTTTTATATTATCAACATTAAAATTTTTATATGCGTAAAATACTGCTCTAAAAGTATATAAAGTAGGTTAAAAAACAGTAGGGGGTGAAGCTTTTGAGACAGTATATTAAAAGCATTGTATTATAAAACAGAAATATGTCTATTGGTACATTTTTTATGTGTTTTTAGTTAAAAATAAAAGTAAATGAAAAGGTATAGCTTTTTTATATGAAAGATATTTAGATATTATATTTTGCCGAGAAGCATGTCTATGAAAATATTGAACTACCATATTTTAAGAGGAAAAAATACTTAATGATACTACAAATTTTTATTTAGCAGCGCAAGGTTTTATATTTAAAGATTATTTTATTATTAGTAACAATTTTTTCATAAGTAAATGTAGAAGTTATAATAGTTTTAAATATTAAAATTGCTTATTTCAATATACGAATTAAGATTAATATTGTAAATAAAACAAACAATGTCATAAAATTCAGATTATGTAAATTAATTAAGATTCTTTTATAAAATTTATAAATTTATATAATTTTATATTAGTTGACAGAGATGCGTTTTTAATTAATGCTTGTAATTCTTTATTAGTAACTATACATTTGCTCCAAAATCATTATTTGTAGGGGTTGTATACGCTTTATATCCTAGTTTAATATATAAATCTCTAACATAAAATTCAAATTCTGTACCTTTCATATGGTCAATTATATTCATTTCCGAACATATATCTTTGTTTTTTATTATAAATCTTTGAAACCAAAGATAACCTAAGATTATAATCATAGTTAATTCTACAATAATTAATGAAGTAAATAATACATTTGTCCAAACATGCTTAGGTATGCTTAATATTGATAAAAAAATTAGCAAAAATATAACGCGATTAAATTCTTTATTTCTCTTTATAGACATTAATATGTAACACAAAATTAAAACAAGCATATGATATATAAGCCTTATAATTAAGGTTAGAATAATATAATTAATGTCAGGAAGGCTAGGGTTATATACTCTAGCTTTTTTATATTAAATCAATTTTTATATTAAATCAATTTTTATGTTAAATTGGAAATATTTATGTTATAATGTAGAAAATAACAATGCAATTAAAGTGATTCTATGTGATTTATTGGGAAGAAACTAATGAGTTTATTGTGGAGACACTGTAATGCCATATCAATATAGTCATGTTCTAACAGTTATTTATGATGACTTTCATTTTAATAAAAAGTCTACGATAAAGATAAATCCTTTTGATGAATTCATTTTGTTTTCTATGCTGTGTAATATAAACTATGAATAGTGTTCGTTGAAAATTTCTTTACAGAAGAGATTGTTCAAAAGTTTAGGTTTGCCTATTTACAGTACTATTATTTGTGTAAATTCGTGAAAGAGTGTAATGCAAATACGGACTACGAACTGGTATTAAATGATTCTTTATGTAATAAGAGATTTCTTAATTGTCTTGCTCATTACTGATTAGGTCAGTTTCTAGAAGAATATGATTTAAATGATGATGATCTATTAAAAGGATTGACGATAAAAGCGTTCAATCTAAATTATGTAGATGCAAAAAAGAGTATTTATGAATGCCTGACAGATCTTGCTAACCAAATTAAAACGATAATTTTTTAAAACGGTGTAAAACAAGAATATAAATTTTGATTTTACATTATGTTTAATATATAGTATTACTTAATACAAAGAAAGGATACAATGATGGCAGAATATAAATTTCAGCATTACGTTCCTCGCACATATCTTGAAGGATGGGAGAATGATAATCAACGAGTACATGTATTTATGAAGGATATAGGAAAAAATTTTTATAAACCAACTAAAGAAATCCTAGGTCAAAATGATTTTTATACTTTGAAATCAGATGATGTACTTGTATTGTCAGAAGATAATAGAGTGGAGATATTTGGAGATCTTTTAAAATATGACATTATTCTTGATAATAAAGTATTAGAAGACATTTTTGAGATATCAATGAATTATTTTAGGTATGATGAATGGATAGTAAAATCAAAAGATGGTAGTGTTGTAGATAAAGAATGTATTCAAACTATGATAGAGAAAAAAAGAATTATAGATATTGAAAAAGGTTGGCATGAAATTGAAGGCGAATGGAATTATCTTCGTAGTAAAATAGTAAAAGCTATGGATGACAAATCTCATAATCTAAAGCTTGAAGATGGGCAGAAAATTATTACATTTATTGCTTCTCAAAAATCTAGAAATGTTAGTAAAAAGGAAGAATATAGAGTCTTAATTGATTCACTTCTGAGTTTCGTAAAACAAAATATGACAGATAATGAGTACAACAAAATGATTGATGAATTTACAGAAGCATATTTTCTAAAATCTGTTAGACAATATCAGCAACATAAGAGTGAATCTTTGATATTAAAAGAACAAAATTTGATGATGAAATTACATATGGTTTTTTATAGGGCAACAGGTAATAAGCAATTTATGACGTCAGATAATCCTGCTTTTACAATTATAGATAATAAGTTTTACAAAGGTAATTTCAATGGTCTATATTTTCCTTTAACACCAGAGTTATTAGTGGCTTTGTATCGAGGAGAAACTTATAGATATACGCGTGCGGATATGCCTGCCAATATGATGCGACGAGTGAACAAATACATCAGAGAGAATGCTAATCGTTTTTATATAAAGTTTGATAAGTAATAGAGAACTGTCTTACATTGGAGGAATGAATATGAGTTTAAGAAAAGGAAAAACTAAAACAATTCTTGAAAGTTCTATTGATAGTGCTTTGTTAGCTGTTGAAATATATAACAAGCCTAGAACTACTTTTAGGGTTGAAAACTATATTTCGTTAATGATAATGGCTTGGACTCGATTATTTCATGCACATTTTAACAATACAATTGGAAGTAAATACTTCTATAAAGATAAGAGAGGTAACTATATAAGGATAAATGGTGAAAGAAAAGCATGGGACCTATTTGAATGTATTAAAAAGTATGGCAACTTATCTCAAGCAGAAACTGATAATTTAAAATTTTTTATAAAGTTAAGAAATAAAATAGAACATAGACATATTGAAAAAGAAACGCTCGATACCCTAATTTTTGGCGAATGTCAAGCTTTGCTATACAACTATGAAAATATATTAGTGAACTTTTTTGGAGACGATTATAGTATTAATGAAAATTTAGCTTTTTCTTTGCAATTTTCCCGAGTTATGACTAAAGAACAAAAACAAGCACAAAAAAATCTTTTATCAAAAGAAGTTAAGAGTTTAGTAGAATACATTAATAAGTATCGTTCAGAATTATCTGAGGATGTGTTTAATAGCCAAGAGTATTCTGTAAAATTTATTGCGATACCAAAAGTTGCTAGTGGAAGTAGAAATGACCTTTCAGTCGAATTTATTAAGTGGGATTCTTTAACTTCTGAAGAACAAGATGAAGTCCAAAAACTAACGGCAATTGTAAAGGATAAGGTAGTTAAAAAAGAAGGTGTAAATACAGGTAGATATCGACCATCAATTGTATCTGAATTAGTAAATAAAAAAGGTGTAACTGAATTCAAATCAAATCCTCATCATACATATTGTTGGAAGTTATTCAATGTACGTCCTGTAGGTAATGCTGAGGATCCATTCGATACGAACACTAATTATTGTTATTATGATGAGGCACATGATGATTATCTTTATACTGATAAATGGGTAGATTTTTTAGTGAATTTATTTATTAACGAAAAGATAAAGTTAGATATATTAAGTGGATTGGTACATGCTAACAAAACACTTAATATTAAAGAATACGAGTAATAATTGTAGGTTAATCATCATAAATATGTGGAAGGCTACAACTAATCTCATGTTTTAGGCTAGCATAATGTTTTACTGGACATCAAATAACTAACCCCTAACTTCTTCTGTAGTCTAATGGACTCGGTTTGCCGTTTATTTTTGATGTAAAGAAATCAAAGCATATTGAATTCTCTAAACCTTTGTTTCGATCAAATCTTGCTAATAGTAATCATTATTTTATGCCAGATTACTATTATGGTGAAGGGGATACTCAATTATATTTGAAGCAAAATATTATACAGATATACAAGGAATGTACTATAATCAGATATCTTACTATATATTTCTGAATGGATATCGTGAAGATGTAAATGATAATGATCCTAAGTTCATAAATACATACTCAGCACTTCTTCTTCCTCAGAAGCCCGAAGTAGCAAAATTCATTTTAAAACGAATCGAAGATTTAATAAATCCAACAAAAAACTAGTGATTTCTGAAGAATATTTAGACATTAATAAAGAAATTAAATTTTATTTAAAATAATATTTTTATAAGATATCCACCTCAATTGTTGAGACAATTAACATTTTATGGTACAATGATTATGAGGTGGTTATTAGATGGAATCAGGAACTATTTTGTCGACTTTCTTATTTTTAGGCCCTGGATTTTTTATGAATATAATATCTGATTGGATTGAAGAACCAAGAAATGATGAAGAAAGTAGTCAAGATTCTATTACAAAATCTTTTTTACTTAGTTTTATAATTCTAGTAATTAATTTATTAGTGTTAAAATTTATTTTCAAAATAAACATTAACACATTTACTGAATTAATTTATAATATGCATTCAATAGAATTTTTTATAAAATATTTCATGCTAACATTTGGAATGTGTTTTATCATTGCAGCATTTAAAAGGTACGTTTGGAGTTTTCTTGTATTTATATATAATAATTTATTAAATAACAAAAAAGATAGGGAATATACAACATATACTGATTTATGGAATTATATTTTTTATAATTCGGAATTCGATATATCAAAGCATATTTTTACAATAGATAAAAGTGGAATTAGAATAACACAGGGATTTATAAAAATGATATCTCCAAAGGGTAAAAATAAAAAGAGTATTATATTTGAATTAACAAGTGATGTAAAGGAATACTTAGAGGATAATGATTTTGTGGACAAAAACCTTATAAAGAGTAAAAAAGAATTTTATGATTTATATTCTGATGTATTAGTAAGAGCATATAACGCAGAAGCAATTTTAGAAGATATAAATAAAAGAATTGCTTCTGCTAAGAATTAATCCTACTGTTTGGGGGGAGGAGAAGTAGGTGTTTTAAATTTTGGTGCTGTACTTCCTTTACCTTTTTCAAAGTTTTCTCTATCACTAGGTGTAGGTTTTTTAGGTGATTGGTTATTTGAATCATTTTGTGGTTTTTGATTATTCATACTTTTCTCCTTAATTTGTATTTTTATAAATCATCAATTGAAATTTGATTAGCTTGATTATATTGTATTACTTTTATAACTTCTAAAATAGCATACTTTGTATCGTGCGAGAAATTATTTTTATCAAAATAATTTGTAATTTTCATAGACACAAGTAACGCGTCCTTCGGTTTCACATCGATTTGACGATTTTGAAATTTGTTTAACCAAACTTTATCTTCAAATTTTGCACTAATTAATGAATTATTATATTTAAACGTCCACATGGCATTTGAGACATAATCTGGCTGTTTAATTTTAACTATCATTGTATTTATATTAGTTTCAATACGTTCGCTATTTACTGAATTTAACAATTCTTCACTTATTTTAAAGTTTTTATTGATTTTAGACTTATATTCCTTTTTTAAATTCGGATCCCAAGAGCTATAATATACATTACTTTTTTCTGGCAACTGTTTTACATTATTACTTAAATTATTTATATTAAATATAATTTTAGAATTATCTATATAATTATAATTATTTATCTGGGAAATATTTAATTTTTTTGCCTCTTCATATAATGTCGTTTTTATTTTTTCTATTTCATTACTATCATCTAAAACGTCCTTTTCCATTATCTTTATAAGATTTCTCTTCCCTTTAACTAAAAAAGAACCAATTATTCTTTTGAAATTTAAATCTATCAAAGCATCATCTGGTATGTTTTTAAGTGTTTGTAGTATAAAAATTTTAATTGAACCGTTTTCTATATTGCTAAGAATAAATGAAGGTTCATAGGATACATCAAAAGATGAGATTAATGTTTCATCAGTTAATTTTAATGCATTAATAATATTAGATATTGATAAAAATAATTTAGATGGATTTTCTAAGTTATTAAAATAGTCTATTGTAAGACAGAATATAGTATCATCATTATCACTAAATTCGATAATATCCATATGTTTAACATCCCCTTTATCAACAAATTTTGCATTACATCTATATAAAAAATCCCACATCAAATTATTGATATGGGATTGTAATCCAATTTTTATTTATTTAATTGTCGTGTTTCCTCGGGTGTAATATAATCCCATTATAAATTTCTTTTTATAATTTACTTTTTACAGCTGTATTTAAGAGTAAATTCAGTAATTATTTTGTATACCAATCAATAAATAAATATAAAAATAATTGGAATATATTTTACTTCCTTATCTCTAAAAAAATTGAGCTTCCTTTTTTTTTATTTAAAACAAGCTCACTTACTTTTCCACTTATAATATTCTGCTCGCATTTGTTTAACATTCTAAACATTTCTAATAACTCTAATTCTTTTTCTGTCATATCAAATATGCCCCCACCTATTATTGATATATAATAGATATCGTACAATGATAGGACATATTGAATAAAAATGCCATATATTACATTATATTAAGTTTTCAATTATTTAGTTTATCTTTCAATTCTATATTTACAAGTTCTTTAGACAATTCTACTTGATTATCGTCAACATTCTTATTATAAATCATTTCAGACATCTTACCTATAATAAGATTTTTTTCATATTTATTTAAAAGTTTAAAATACTGAAGTAATTCTATTTCTTTTTTTGTTAGATTCTTATTATCGTCATTAACAGTAGTAATATTCGAGCTGTCTGATCTTCCAGTAAGATAATCAAGAGACACATTAAAATATTCAGCTAAGGTAAGAATTAGCTCAAGACTGGGTTTTTTATTTCCATTTTCTAAATTGCTAATAGTAGCTTTAGTTGAGCCAACATTATTACCAAGTTGTAATAATGTTAAATTGTTTGATAATCTCAATTGTTTAAGCCTAAGAGAAAAAATTTCATATTTCATATAAAAACCTCTTGACAGTATTCATGTAGAATACTATAATATACATAGGTATTCAATTAGAATACCGGCGAAAGAAAGGGTAATAATATGAATTCAACAAGAATTAAGAAAAAAAGATTAGAATATGAATGGTCTCAGGAATTTGTAGCTGAAAAAATAGGTATAACAAAATCAGCATATTCCAATATAGAAACATTAAAAAGAAGACCATCCTATGAAGTTCTTGTCAAATTAGAAAACCTATTTAACCTTTCTCACAGGGATTTGCTGCAACAAGTCCCTGATGAAAACATTTTATCAAAATTATAGGAATTATTCAATAGTTAATATACTATAAGTAGATAATATTACTTGTGTTCCAGTGGAACATAAGTTAATTAAGTAAAAAAAGCCTTGAATAGCTTGGAAACACCTTGAGGTAAAAAGTCTTTACTTCATAGAAATAAAAAGAAACATACATTAGGTTTTATTATAGACTAATCTGATGAAGTTTGAAAATTAAATTATAATTGAAAAACCTGTGCAAAAATGATAAAATTTGACACAGGAATTGCCATAACGGATAGGCGGTTAGCTCCCTTAACAGGGAGGTGATAATGTGGTTACATATGAAGCTTTGATATGTATATTTACATTCGGAGCATTAATTGTATCGATTATTGCCGTGTCGAAGGACAAGCTGAAGTAATTTTTATACATAAAGGGGAAACCTGGGGTATAAAAAAATCAACCGCTTATGTCTTCCAGGACTTCGGTTGATTTTAAACCATTCTGGGAGCTAACCGTTTATTCGGCAGTTCCTTTTCTTTAATAACATTTTATCATTTGATATTACACTGGTCAAGGATAAAATGTTATTTTTGTTTATTATTTAAAGTTGGGGTTAATTGGTTCATCAATATGACCAGTTAGATAATCAAGAGAGAAATTAAAATAATCAGTTATAGCTATTGGTATATTAGCTGAAAAAGGTCGTTATTTGAATTTGAAAAAATTATATAAGTTTTTAATAAAAACGTAAAAAGCAAGTATAAAAGATAATATATAAATTATAAAACTAAGGTCTATAGAATCATCAAAACCATCAAAAAAATAAATAGTCAACGGAATAATGAGACCGGTAAATGTAAGTAAATATTTTACTATCCATATTATAAATTTTAAAAAATATCGTGCAATTGCTTCACCAGTATCCATTATATCACCTTCTTATTTTTTAACATTTGGATTGAACGGTTCATCAGTGCGACCAGTAAGATAATCAAGAGACACATTAAAATATTCAGCTATAGCTATTAGTATATTAGCTGAAGGAGTAGATATTTGTTTTTCATATTGGCTAAAGGCTTGTTTTGATATTCCAATATCTAAAGCAATGTCTTTTGCCATAATATTATTCTTAGTTCTTAGTTCAATTAATCGTTTTGAAAAAATACTTCTATCAAACATAAATTACCTCTTGACAATCAAGTTGTGCTTGACTATAATATAGCTATAGTCAAGTTGTAATTGACTAAATAGAGAAAGGATATTTAATATGCTAAGGATAAGACATGAACGAATAAACAGACATTGGACACAAGCGTTTGTAGCAGAAAAAATAGATACAACAAAACAAACTGTGCAATATCTTGAAACTGGCAAAATTAAGCCATCCTATGAAGTTCTTGTCAAATTAGAAAACCTATTTAACCTTTCTCACAGGGATTTGCTGCAACAAGTCCCTGATGAAAACATTTTAACAGAAAAAGCTAATTTATTCAATAACAAAAAGTAAATTACATTACTTATGTTCCATTGGAACACAGGTTAAATGATAAGATTTAGTTAATTTAGCTGCAATATATATAAAATATTACCCCCGTTATTTTATAGCTACGTTATTGCAGTTAAGTTAAACCTTTTTTCTTTTTCAGTAAGCAAGAAGGTAATTAAGAACATTGAAAAAGGCTCTTTCTAAAATCGTACATATTTAATAGCATAAATAAGAAATCCTATAATATTATATTTTAGATACGTTCTATATATAGCCTGCAAAGGAAAGCAAATATAGATAACTCGCCATGAAGAATTATCTAAGCGATTAAGTTAATCTATAATTATCTGAAGCTAAAGGGTAATGCCAAGACCTATATATAGGTATAATGATACTTTCGCCAAGTCCTAACTGATCGTATGGATGGTGGCTCGCCATAATTATGGAGAGGGATAGTTGTTATCCATGAGCTTTTTGCAAAAGCGTCTAAAATATTATTAGCATTAGATTTATGTATTAAAATATAGTATTTAATATATAAATTTGATGTTAATTCAAGAAAATAGAACAGCAAAAAACCATACAGAAGTTATTTCATGTAAGGTTTTTTTAGTAATAACATAAGTAATGGGTGTTAAGTATATAAGTTTGTAAAACATAGAACATAGGGAGGAGGTCAATTGTGAGTAAAAAAGCTTTTATTGAGATTGATGAAGTGATTAATCAAGCAGATGAATTAAAGAACAAATGCTTATTAATGATTGATAATGTTGAAGAAGATCGAGTTAATAATGCTTTAGATTCTTTTGTTGCTAAGATAGAGGACTTTATTGAAGATTTATATTATTTAAATGCTCCTGTTAAAGAAGGAATATTATCTTTTGATTCAACAACAGAAAAATTTTACATATCATATAATGATGGAACGGATAGCTTTTTATTTGGATGTGGTACTTCTATAGAAATTTATGATATAAATAATGACGAGTGGATTATTGGTAGAATTGAGGGAAGAAATATTGGAACTAATTCTTTTGTAAATGAATACTATTTTTATGGAGTTAATAATCCTACTTTATATAAGGGAATGAGAGTTAGGAAAAGACAAATGTAACAATGCTTTCTGAAAAAAGAAATATTTTTTGATGATAAGATTAAAGTTTAAATTAATATAGTCTGTTAAGTAATAATAATTTTTTGAAGGGAATATACATAATAGAGAGGTGATATCATGTCTAGTGTAAATATCAAGAAGACTAAAAACAACAAGAACCAGGAGAATATTTATAAAATCACTAGTATATATAATGAGGAGAAAACTGTAAAGGAGTTAATAAAAGAATTACTGGCTACCAAAAGTAAACATATATCTTGAATAAAATTAATACATTTGCTACAATTGACTCAAGAAATTGAGTTGATTGTAGGTTTTCAAGAAGAGGGAGGGAATAGATACACTTGAAGCTCCAACCTACAAATTATAAAGCAGCTTTATACATGAGATTGTCGAAAGACGATGAAGGCTTAAGTGAAAGTTCAAGCATCTCAACTCAAAAGAAGATGCTTTCTTCTTATGCTAAGGAAAATAAATTTGAAGTTTATGATGAATATATCGATGATGGTTATAGTGGCACAAGTTTTGAACGTCCTGCATTTTTAAGAATGATTCGGGATATAGAAGACAAAAAAGTTAATTTGGTTATTACTAAAGATTTATCTCGTTTAGGTAGAGATTATATTACTACAGGTCAATTTACTGAAATATATTTTCCTGAACATGGGGTAAGGTATATTGCAATTAATGATGGTTATGATTCTGAAAGCATATATAATGATATCGTTCCATTTAAGAACGTATTAAATGAAATGTATGCAAGAGATACTTCGAAAAAAATTCGTTCTGCATTTCAAACGAAAATGAAAGAGGGAAGTTATATTGGGAATTTTGCTCCTTATGGATATAAAAAGGATCCTAATAATAATGGTCATCTAATAATTGACGAGGAAGCTGCATCAGTTGTTAAAGAAATGTTTGAGATGGCTGAAATGGGACATAAACCTACTGATATAGCAAAATATTTAAACGAAAAAGGAATTATGACTCCTGCAATGTATAGATGCTCTACTAGACCATATTTAGATATTGATAAGTATTCTAAGCGGAAAGAATGGATTTCTGTTACTGTAGCAAAAATGCTTAAAAATATTGTTTATTTAGGACATACTGCTCAAGGTAAAACAAGGAAAGTATCATTAAAGAGTAATGCTACTATTATAAATCCACCTGAAGAATGGATAATTGTTAAGAATACGCATGAACCTATTATTACCCAGGAAACTTACGATATCGTAAGACAACGAACAATAGCACGTACAAATAAGAGAAAATCAAATTTTAAAAATATATTTTCTGGTATAGCTAAATGTGCAGATTGTGGGAAAAACATGTCTACTGCTGGAACCAGAAAAAAAGGTGCAGTAGCAAATTTAGTATGCGGTGGATATAAGTTGTATGGAAGTAAAGAATGTAGTAATCATTTCATTGATTATGAGACATTATATGATATAGTGCTAAATGAACTTAAAAAACATATTTGCTTGACAGAAAATGAGAAAAAGTCTATATTAAAAGAGTTACAGGACGAAAATGATTTAAGTAAAGATAGTAACTTAAAGAAAAATATAAAAATGCTAGAAGAGTATAGACTTAGAATCAAAGAAATTGATAGTATAATTCAAAGACTATATGAAGATAATGTTACAGGAAAAATTAGTGATTCGCGTTTTAGCAACTTATTAAATTCATATGAACAACAACAGCATAATATATTAAATAAAATTGAAGAGCTAGAAAATATAGAAAGATTAAAAGAAGATAGTCAAAAAGAAGCATATGCTAAGTTTTTTGAATTAATTCAAGATTATACTGAAATAAAAGAATTGACTCCTGAATTATTATACAAGGTAATTGATTATATAGAAATAGGTCAAGGGCATTATGAAAAGACTGATAAAGGAAAAGTCAAAAAACAAAGCATTAAAATTTATTACAGATTTATCGGTAATATAGAAGAAAATAAAAATAGCATAAATTAACCCATACACATACTCAAACTCTGTTTTCCGTGAGCACAAGCTTTTTTAAAGAGATGGTCTAAATTAAAAGCTACTCTTGGTAAATATCCTAAATCCTCTAATAAAGTAAATAATGGAAAGAAAATTGCCATTGGAGGCAGCATAACTGATACTACCCAGGCGAGAGTTCTGTACATTCCATCTATAAATATTCCCCTTATGAATTCAGGAACTCTTAATTCTATAAACAATCCTGATAAATAATCTTGAATTTTGAATAATATATTACTTATTATTTGGGAAGGAATATTTGCCCCTTGAATCGTAATCCAAAATATTAATCCCAATAACCCTAGCATAATTGGTATACCAAAACGCTTTGATGTAATGATATCATCTATTTTTTTATCTCTGTTGTTTTTTTTGTAATCTTCGATTACATATTTTTGCTTTAAATTATTTGCATAATTATAATTTATTTCTGATATTTTTTCTCTAATTATATATTTGTTTTCATTAAGATTAAATTTATTAATTAATTCATCAGCTTGATTTTTTGTTAAGTGTTTATCAGATTGAGATGAGAAAATACATGGTTCACTGTCTATTAAACGTAGTCCATTCCATCTTAAGTTGGATATATTCATTTCTTTTAAAACAGGTATAATTTCTTCTAACTTATTTTCAATTTCATTATCATATCTTATTATATTTGGCTTATATTCTATATTATTAACTGCTATATCTTCAATAACTCTTTTTAAATCCTCCATTCCTTCACCACTTCTTGCAGCTGTTAATACTATAGGTATGCCAAGTTCTTTTTCAAGATCATCTTTTTTTAATGAAATATTTTTATTTCTTGCTTCGTCTATTAGGTTTATACATAATATTACTTTTGGAGAAAGTTCCATTATCTGAAATACTAAATTTAAATTTCTTTCTAAACAAGTTGCATCAGCTACAACTACGATTGCATCATAGTTTCCAGAACATGTGAAATCTCTAGCTACTTCTTCATCTTTAGAAGAAGTAAATAAGGAATAAGATCCTGGTAAGTCTACCATAATGTAATCTTCGTTATTATATTGGTATTCTCCTCTAGCAGTAACTACAGTTTTTCCAGGCCAATTTCCTGTATGTTGTTTAAGGCCTGTTAAATAATTAAAAACAGTACTTTTACCTGTATTTGGATTTCCAGCTAAAGCTATAACATGTTGATTATCACTTTTACTTATTTTATAAATATCTTCCATTGCTTCCTTTTTGATTGATTGTGCTGTAAGTCCCAAGATATCACCTCTTTCTAAACTATTTCAATATAGTTTGATTCTTCCTTTCTAAGTGCTATCATAGCACCTCTGATTTTATAGACTGTAAGATTATCTTTAGGACCTTTTCTTAAAACTTCTATATCAGCACCTTTAGTTAAACCAAGGGCAAGTAATCTTTCTTTTAATGAATCTTTAGCATCATTTTTATCTACTTTTACGATTTGACCAATATTTGCATCTGTGAGTATTTTCATAGTTATCCACTCCTTGACATATTTTATTTGAATTAGCATATTATTTATTTAAGAGTAATAATTTTAGCCTAAGCTAACTTTATTATCTATATTATGAATTAAAAAGTATTTTGACACACTAAAATAAAATTAGGATGGTTTTATGGATAAGGATTTTTATACATTTAGAGGATATAGGATAAAAAATCAAGAAGTACTTTCACCATCTATGGAAGATTATATAGAAATGATTTATAGATTATCACTAGAAAAAGATGTGGTAAGAGCTAGTGATTTATCAGAGTCATTGCATGTACAGCCTCCTTCTACTACTAAAATGGTTAAAAGGCTTTCTAAATCTGGTTATGTTTATTATGAAAAATATGGTCAGATAAAGTTAACTAAGATTGGAAATGAAATAGGGGAGTACTTATTATTTAGGCATAAGACTGTATATAATTTTTTACAATTAATAGGAGTTAAAGATAATTTATTAGAAGAAACTGAAAAAATAGAACATGCTATTAGTGCTGATACCTTAGAGCGAATAAGTAATTTAACTACTTTTCTTAATAATTGTCCAGAATATATAAAAAATAATTAATTCCCCCTTTATTTAATTTATTTGCTATATTTGAACTAGATTGTAGTCTAGTTCTTTATTTGCTTATTTTTCGTTGGCGTCAACATCTTCTTTTCTTTCTTCAACTTCTAATTCATCAGGGATATAAACATTTCCAGGATTTTGCACTTGACTATTTTTCATCTTAAGTTTATTAAGTAAATTTTTAAACATGATTTCACCTTCCTTAATTATAGTTTTTCACTATTATAAAAATATATTATTTATTTTTACAAATTATAAATTATTTTCTTGTTTTTAAAATTTATTTTATCATTAACTTATTAATATATCTTGAATAAGATAATGTATAGATTTCAATTATATTGTCTAACGGAGGTAAAATATGGAGTATGTATGCGAACTGAAAAATATCTCTAAAAGATTTCATACTATAAATAACGAGACAAAGGCAATTGAGAACATTTCATTTAAAGTAGGAAAAGGAGAAATTGTGTCTATAGTAGGACCATCTGGTTCTGGTAAATCAACTGTGCTATCCTTAATAGCTGGATTAGAGAAGCCTTCAGAAGGAGAAATTAAAATTAATACTGATAGTATTGGCTTTATGTTTCAGAAAGATCAATTATATGAATGGAGAAATATATATAAAAACTGTCTTCTTGGTTTAGAAATTAAAGGAAAAGATAATGAAGAAAATAAGAATAAGGTTATGGAAATGTTAAAAAAATATGGTTTGTACAATTTTAGAGATCATTATCCAAGCCAACTTTCTGGTGGTATGAGACAAAGAGCTGCTTTAGTACGGACGTTAGCGATTGAACCTGATTTGTTGCTACTAGATGAACCTTTCTCTGCATTGGACTATCAAACTAGACTGTCAATTGGTAATGAAGTTGGGCAAATACTAAGAAAAGAAAAGATTACTGCAATTATGGTTACACATGATGTTCCAGAGGCAGTTAGCATTTCTGACAGAGTAATAGTGTTTACTGAAAGACCTGCGAAAATAAAAAAAGAATATACAATAGATTTTAATGAATGCGATGGGGATAGAACTCCTATGAAATGCAGAAACACATTAGCATTTGGAGAATACTTCAGACAGATATGGAGGGATTTAGATGCAGATGGAAAAATATAAAGATAACAAAGAAGTAGTTAATATATCAAAAGAGCAACAAGAATTTATTAAATCAATAAAAAGAGAGAATAAGTTAATTAGGATTACTCAAATATTAATATTTATAATATTTATATCACTTTGGGAGTTTTCTGCTAGAAATAATTTGGTTGATACGTTTTTAACAAGCAGTCCAGGAGCTATTAAAGAGTTGATATTGAGGTTTATAGAAGATGGAAGTCTCTTTAAGCATTTATATGTATCTACTACAGAAACATTAGTGGGTTTTTTAGTTGGAACAATAATTGGTTTTTTAGTTGCAATATTATTGTGGTGGTTTGAAAAATTAGCAAGAATTATGGATCCATATTTAGTTATTTTAAATAGTTTACCAAAGACTGCCCTAGCACCAATTATTATATTATGGGCTGGTATGGGTTTTTCAGGAATAGTAGTTACAGCAGCGTCGATTTCTGTAATAGTAACAATAATGACTTTATATACTGGTTTTACAAATGTGGAAAATGATAAAATTGTATTGCTTAAAACATTAGGAGCAAATAAGTTTCAGATATTAAATAAGGTTATTGTACCTTCAAATCTTCCTAATATTCTAAGCGTAGTAAAGGTGAACATAGGTTTATCTTGGATTGGAGTTATTGTTGGAGAATTTCTTGTATCTAAAGCAGGAATTGGTTATTTGATTCTTTATGGTAGTCAAACATTTAAGCTGGATCTAGTAATGATGGGGGTTTTTATATTAGCAGTTATTGCAGCTATAATGTATTTTTTTGCAGCGTGGTTAGAGAAGAAAGTTATAAAATATTAATATAAAATGAGGGTGTATATACATCCTTATTTTATTTGTTGAAAAATCGTTTTCATCATAGTATAATATAATAAGTTATTAAAGCATTTTTACGTCGAAGGGGGACATAGGTCACCCTAGCGGCGTTGCGAAGCAACTCCTTTTATAATTTTTTATTTAAAAGAGATAGAAAACAACATAAGTGAGGAAGGTGTTAAATTATGGAATTAGGTGAAAAGATTAGATCTCTAAGACAAAAATATAAAATGAGTATAGAACAACTTTCAGAGAAATCAGGTTTAAGTAAAGGTTTAATAAGTCAAATAGAGAGAGATATAACTGGTCCTTCAGTTGCCTCCTTATGGAAGATTTCTAAAGCTTTAAATGTAACAATGAATTATTTTTTTAATGAATATGGAGAAACTAATAAAGTTGTTCGCAAGGAAGAAAGAAAAAAAATATTGATGAATAATTCGAGTAGAATATATGAACTTCTAAGTCCAGATTTAAAGAAATCAATTGAACTAATTTGGATAGAAATTGAACCAAATGACTCAAATTGCGATGAACTAATATGTCATGAAGGTGAGGAATGTGGAGTTGTCATTAAGGGATCATTAAATATTTTATCAGGTGAAAACGTATACAGTTTAAAAGAGGGAGACAGTATCTACCTTGATAGTACGATACCTCATAGGTTTTTAAATAATGGTATAGATAAATCAATTTCTATTTGGGCGATGGTTCCTCCTAGTTTTTAAGTATATAATGCAACATACACACGTCTTGCGGTATGCATAAAATGCATACCCTACATTTAAATAAAAATTCTGGTATAAGTTATTTTAAAACTAATATTCTACACTGTAGGGGACGCATTTTATGCGTCCCGCGCTTTTAGTATTACATAGACATGTTTGTAAAAAGTTATTATGTTTATTCTTGTAAAAATATAACCTTTATGAGATAATTTAAATTGTAATAAATATTAAGGATTGCCTTCAATTATTTTGTTATAGTTGAACTACTAGCAAAAATATGATAAAATTTACAGAAATTTAAAAGTGAAAGGACCTAAATTATGAATGTTTCAACAATTTTATATCCCATTATTTTAGTACTTTGTGGTTTTCTAATATATACAAATTTTAAAAACAATAGACAATATGAAAAAGAAAATATTGAAATATTGTACTTTTTAAATGAAGATGATAAAACAATGAGATTAGCAAGTCGTTTATTACTTGCTTTTATGATATTTTCTTCTGGTGTAATATTATTTCAAATGTTCAAAACAAAAAGTTTTAATGGAACTGACTCAATGTTTATGGTTGTTTTGCCAATTATGTTAATAGTTTTATATGTTCCATTAACAAAGAAAACACGCGTTACAACATTAGGCATATACAAAAGAACGACATTAATTCGATGGGAAAACATAAAAAGTGTTAATTATTTGAAACCTGATGCAAAGGGTAGGGTTAAGGTAAAGGTATTACATTTGAATATGAATAGAGAAATTAATGTAGATTTATTGTTTAAGAAGGATGATGATGAATTAGCTAAGTTTAAATATACAGTAAAAGAATATAGAAGCAATAAAAAAAAGAGTAAGAAGGATAAAAAAAGTGGAAATTAAATATGTAGATAGTCATGCTCATCTTGATGACGATAGATTTAATGATGACAGAGATGAGTTAATAAATTCATTAAAAAATAATGGAATAGATTTAGTATTAAACCCAGGAGCAGACTTGAAGTCCTCTAAAAATGCAGTTAATATAGCAAATAAATATAAAAATATATATGCTGCCATAGGGTGTCATCCACATGATTCTAAATATATGACATACGAAACTATTGAAATTTTTAAAGAGTATACAAAGAATGAAAAAGTAGTGGGAATAGGGGAAATCGGTTTAGACTATTACTATGATAATTCTGATAGAGAAGTTCAAAAAAAATGGTTTAGAGAACAAATAAAACTTGCTAAAGATGTAGACTTACCTTATATTGTCCATGATAGAGATGCTCATGAAGATGTTTATAGAATCATTAATGAAGAACATTATGATGGTACAAGAGGAATTATACATTGCTTTTCTAGTAGTGTTGAAATGGCAAAAGAATTTATTAAACTAGGTTTTATGATATCCCTTGGTGGACCTGTTACATTTAAAAAGGCAAAAACACCAAAATTAGTTGCAAAGGAAATACCTTTAGAATATTTGCTAATAGAAACAGATTCTCCATATTTGACTCCAGTACCTTATAGAGGAAAAAGAAATGAGCCCTCATATGTAAAATATGTAGCTGAAGAAATTGCAATAATAAAAAATCTTCCTGTTGAGGTAGTAGCAGAACAAACAAAAGAAAATTTTAAAAAGTTATTTAAATTATAATAAAGAAACAGGAATAGTTATGTATAAGTTGAATAGAAATTTTTATAATAGAGATGCGCGGATTGTAGCACAAGAATTGATTGGGAAAGTTTTAGTTAGACAATATGACGGTAACATTATTAAAGCTCGTATTACGGAAACAGAGGCATATATAGGGGCAATAGATAAGGCTAGTCATGGTTATGGGGGTAAAATAACTAAACGTACAAAAATTATGTATGGACCTCCGGGTTACACATACGTATATCTTATTTATGGTATGTATTATTGTTTAAATTTTGTTACTGAAGGCGAGGGTGTTTGTAGTGCAGTTCTCATTAGAGCTGCAGAACCAGTTGAAAACATTGGATTAATGTGCAATAATCGATACAATAAATCATTAAACGAAATTAGTAAACAGCAACTAAAAAACTTATCAAATGGACCAGGAAAGCTTTGTATTGCTTTGGATATATCAAAGGAAGATAACGGTGTTGATTTAACTAAAGAAGAAATATACTTATTAGATGATGAATATACTAATTTTTTAGTAGAAAAAAGTAAACGTATAAATATTGATTATGCAGAAGAAGCAAAAGACTTTTTATGGAGATATACAATTAAATTATTATAAATATATATGAGTATAAAGTACTTGACAAAATGTATGTTTGCAAATATAATTTGATTATCAAAGTAAATGAGGTGGTTTAATGAGTAGTCATGAAACGTTGAATGAAATACTTGTAAGACTTTTTGCTAATATATTGGACATTGAAGAAAAATGCTTACGCAGAGGTGAATTTAAAAATTTGTCAATTTCTGAAATGCATGTAATCGAGAGTATAGGCGTTGATAAGGATCGAACTATGTCAGATACTGCCAAGGATTTAAGAGTAACATCAGGCACCCTTACTACTGCAGTAGATAATCTTGTAAAAAAGGGTTATGTTGAAAGACACCGCTCTGATGAAGATAGACGTGTAGTTAAAATTAAACTTAATGAAAAGGGTATTAAAGCATTTAAATCACATGAAGACTTTCATAAAGATTTAGTATTAAGCGCATTGGAAGAATTGGATAAACATGAAGAGGAAGTTTTAATAGAGACTTTAACTAATATTGATAACTTCTTTAAAAAGAAATATAAATTTTAAAGTCTAAAGTTTTGATTAAGAATAATATAGTGAGGTATATATGGGTATTAGAATAATAATAGATAGCACATCAGATGTAACACCAGAGATAATTGACAAATATAATTTGATAATGGTACCGCTAACAGTTAATTTTGAAGATAAATCTTATTTAGATAAAATCGAAATAAAATCAGATGAATTTTTTGAGTTACTAAGTAAATCAGAAAAACTTCCTACTACATCTCAAGTTTCTCCAGGAACATTTGTTGAAACATTTAGTGAGATATTGTTACAAGGGGATGAAATAATAGGATTATTTTTAGCTTCAGAATTTAGTGGTACATATGAATCTGCAAGAATAGCAAAAGATATGATAGGTGGAGATAAAATTCATTTAATTGACTCAAGAAGTGTTACTCTTGGATCGTTTGCTCTTATTTTAGAAGCCATAGAATTAGTTAATCAAAATAAGAATATTCAAGAAATTGTTGAAACTTTGGAAGTTTTAAAAGATAAAGTTGAAGCAGTTGCGGTATTAGATACTCTCAAATATCTTGAAAAAGGCGGAAGACTTTCAAAAGGTCAAGCTGTTGTTGGCTCGATTTTAAACATAAAGCCAATTATTAGGATAAAAGAAGGGAAGATAAATGTTATTGATAAGATTAGAGGGAATAACAAAACAATAAGGTGGTTTGACAAGTGGATTGAAGAGAATAACTTTGATTTATCTGATAAAACAATTCTCTTATTTCATGGTCGTAACATAGAACAGCTTAAGGTATTAAGAGAAGCTATTGAAAATAAATATAAGATTAAAAATATTATTGAGCAAGAGATAGGTCCGGTAATAGGTACTCACGCAGGTCCTGGTGTTCTTGGAATTGGATTTGTTAATAAGTAGTATATAGACAATAATAGGGGATGCATGCATCCCCTATAGTTTGTTTATTCAACAATTAGTTCAGTTTTTTCTGAGTCATTTACAGTTACTGTTACTATACTATTTTCTTTTATAATATTTTTTAAATAAGCTTCTGATATTTCATCTTCAACGTATTTTTGAATAGACCGTCTTAAAGGTCTCGCACCGTATTTTGAATCATAACCCTTCTCTAAAATGAAATTTTTCATTTTCTCAGTTACGTTTATAGTAATTTTCTTTTCCATTCCTTCATCATAAACTTCTTTAAGCATTAATTCTATAATACTACTTAATTCTTCTTTTGATAATTTACTAAATACTATTATATCATCTATACGATTCAGAAATTCAGGTCTAAAAGTTTGCTTTAATGCATCTTTAACCTTTGATTCCATAGCTTCGTATTCTTTATTATCAAATCCTATTTTATTACTTTTAATGTTGCTACCTGCATTTGATGTCATAATTATAACAGTATTTTCAAAATTAACAGTTCTACCTTGGTTATCAGTAAGTCTTCCATCTTCAAGGATTTGAAGAAGTATATTAAATACATCTTCATGAGCCTTTTCAATTTCATCTAATAGTATTACTGAATATGGTTTTCTTCGTATTTTTTCTGTTAAAAATCCAGCTTGATCGAAACCAACATATCCGGGAGGCGCTCCTATTAATTTTGAAACAGTATGTTTTTCCATATATTCAGACATATCAAGTCTAATCATAGCATCTTCACTTTCAAACAGCTCAAAAGCTAAAGTTCGAGCAAGCTCAGTTTTACCAACACCTGTAGGTCCAACAAATATAAATGATGAAGGTTTCTTTTTTTTCTTAAAACCAGAGCGATTTCTTCTTATAGCTCTAGATAAGCTGGTAACAGCTTGATGTTGTCCAATAACTCTCTTGTGAAGCCTATTTTCTAATTGAATTAACTTTTCAGCTTCTGCTTCATTGATTCTTTGTACTGGTATTTTTGTCCATGCTTCAATAACATAAGCAATATCTTCTACTGTTAAATAAACATTATCACATTCCTTAGATAATTCTCTAATTTTTGTATCAACACGTATTTCATTTACCTTTAGTTCGGCTGCTCTTTCATAATCATCTTCTTCTGCAGCCTTTTCCTTTTCTTCTCTGATTTTTGTTATTTCAGTTTTCAAAGCTTCAAGTTCGACCAATCCTTTGTTTTTTAAGTTAGCTCTTGAGCCGGCTTCATCTAAAACATCAATAGCTTTATCGGGAAGAAATCTATCTGTAATATATCTTTCTGACATGAAAACAGCTTGATTAATTACTTCATCTGTTATTTTAACTCTATGATAATTTTCATAATAGTCCTTAATTCCCTTAAGAATTTCGATTGAGTCCTCTATTGATGGCTCATCTACAATAACAGGCTGGAATCTTCTTTCTAATGCTGTGTCTTTTTCAATATGTTTTCTATATTCTTCAAGGGTTGTAGCTCCTATTATTTGAACCTCACCTCTAGCAAGGGCTGGTTTTAAAATGTTAGCGGCATTCATTGCACCACCTTCTGCCTCTCCAGCTCCCACAATGTTGTGTAATTCATCTATTACAATAATAATATTTCCTGCCTTTTTCGCTTCATCAATAATTGCCTTCATTCTAGATTCAAACTGGCCTCTAAATTGAGTTCCTGCAACTACAGCAGTTAAATCAAGCAGGTAAATTTCTGTTTTAAATAACTTAACTGGTACTTGTTTGTCAGCAATTCTAACAGCTAAACCTTCTGCAATAGCAGTTTTACCAACACCAGGTTCTCCTATTAAAACAGGATTGTTTTTTGAACGTCTGTTTAAAATTTGGACAACTCTATCTATTTCTCTATTTCTTCCTATTATTCTGTCTAAGTCACCGTATCTTGCTTGTTCTGTTAAATTGGTTCCATAAGTATCAAGATATTTTAATTTTTTGCGCTTGACCTTTTCCTTTAATTTTGTTCCATAGCTAAACTTTCCATTAGGAACTTTAATATCTTCTTGCTCCTCTTCCTCAGGTTGGAAATCTTTATTATTAGAATTTGTAAGGCCTGAAAATGCGGAGTTCATTAAGTTCATAATGGAATTCATATTTTCTTTATCTTCACCTTCGATATTTTGTGACAATTTATCTAAATCTAAATCACCCATTACTTCTGAAAGTTGATTGTTTATATTTTCGAAATCCTCTGGATTCATACCACTTTGTTTCATAATTTGTTCCATAGGGGCAATGCCTTGTTTTTTTGCGCAAGGAATACACAAGCCCATTGTTTGCATTTTACCTTCTTGTACTTTGTTAACATATATTACTGCAATGTTTTTCTTGCATACTGAACATAACATAATTTTCATCTCCCATACTGATATTTAATATGTCCTATTATAGAGTTTCCATTAATAATTTCATTATTTATTAATATAGTTTTTAATATTTAAACCTTACAAAGCTTTTATTTCCTAAAATTTTTTTCTGTTTTTTTAATCGTCAACTATAAGATTAACTATTTAATTTATATATACGATAGTTGATTATAATACATCTTTCTTAAAAAATCATTAAAAAATATCTTTGTGACATAAATTTAATAAAACTGGGACAATCTTTTTCCATTATTTAAACCCAGTTTTTTTACAATACCAGAATAATGTTTGCGCATAGAATACAAACGTATTAAATATGTTGACATTTTTTTTAAGCTATGGTATTGTATAAAAGTTATTATACAAACAGGAGGAGCAAATGGTCAAGGTTGCAAAATTTGGTGGTACTTCTTTAGCTGATGCATTTCAGTTTAAAAAAGTACATGATATAGTTAAAAGTAATGATGAAAGAAAATATGTTGTAGTATCAGCCCCAGGGAAAAGGTTTAAAGAAGATAATAAAATTACTGACTTGTTATATTTGACGCAAGCCCATGTAAAATATTCAGTACCCTATGATCCTGTTTTTAATATTATTGAAGAAAGGTTTCAGACAATAAATGATGAATTAAAATTGTCTGTTGATTTGAAAAATGAATTTAAAATTATAAGAGAGAATTTAAACAATAAATGTGAAGAAGATTATATTGTTAGTAGAGGTGAATATTTAAGTGCATTATTATTATCAGATTATTTGAAATGTGATTTTATAGATGCAAAAGATTTAATTTTTTTTAATTACGACGGTACTTTAAATAAAGAAAAAACAAATGAAAAAATAAGTCATATTTTGAAAGGTTCAAAAAAAGTTATTATCCCAGGATTTTATGGATCATATCCAGATGGAAGTATAAAGACTTTTTCAAGAGGTGGATCAGATATAACGGGAGCACTTATTTCAAGTGCTATAAATGCTGATATGTATGAAAATTGGACAGACGTGTCAGGTTTTTTAATGGCAGATCCTAGAATTATAAAAAACCCTAAACAAATAAAAAAGATAACTTATCAGGAACTTAGAGAACTTTCATATATGGGAGCTTCAGTATTACACGATGAAGCTATATTTCCAGTTAGACAAGCAGGTATACCTATAAATATTAAGAATACTAATGATCCAAATAATTCAGGGACTATCATTATAGGAAATGACCAGATAGATGGAAATTATGAAACTGATCATATTATTACAGGAATAGCGGGGAAAAAGAACTTTTCTTTGTTTTATGTTCATAAGGAACATATGGCAAACGAAGTTGGGACAATTAAAAAAGCTTTAGAAGTATTTGAAAATCGAAAAATAAGCATAGATCATGTTCCTTCTGGAATAGACAGTTTTTCAATTGTACTTCCATCAGATAGTGTAGATAAAATAGATCATGAAATTGTTGAAGAAATAAAAACAAAATGCAATACTGAAACAGTAAATGTTTTTAAAAACTTAAGTCTTATTACCACTGTAGGAATTAATATGGCTTCTAGACCTGGTATTTCAGCTAGGTTGTTTTCAGCATTAGGAAATAATAAAATTAATATTCGTATGATAGACCAAGGGTCAAGTGAAATTAATATTATTGTTGGAGTAGAAGATAGAGACTTTGAATTAGCTATTAAAGCAATTTATAATGCCTTTGTTCAATAAGATAAATAAAATAGCTGTCTCATAAATTTTTGAGACAGCTATTTACAATTACTATTATTTTTTTACGAAACCACCCATCATTGATTTAATATCATTTACAGTAATATATGCTTTTGGATTATATTTCTTTATTAAATTAATAGCTTCGGGTATTCTTTTTCTCTTTAATTGAATAAATAGTAAATTCTTTTTACTGTTATTTTTACCTTTTCCTTCTATTATTGTTACACCAAATCCCTGTTCTCTAAGAATATCAGCTAATACTTCTCCAGTACCTTCATTTATTACAACTTGTATAGAAGCTAGCCCAACAGCTATTTTAGATTCTATTGTAACTCCGATATAATTGCCAAGTGCAAAGGCTGCTGCATAGATAAATACTTTTATTGGGTCTTCTGCAATATTTGTTAAAACAGAACTTACTACAATTAACCATATTAATATTTCAACAAACCCAAGGATTGCTCCTATTATCTTTTCTCCCTTATTTATATATACTAATCTAATAGTTGAGATTGTTACTTCTACTATTTTTGCACAAAAAATAACTACATACAAAGCGGGTCCAGATAAGTTTAAGATAAAATCCATTGTTCACCACCTCAATATTTTTTAAAATTTTTATTTAATTTATTAGTATATTACTATTTTTTTTAAGTAAAAGCAATAGATAATAATATTATAATAAATATTAAAATTTCTATTGTTTAAAAGACTGAAATAATGTAGAATTTAATCATAATGTTAGAGGAGCAATTATGAGATTGAGATATGTACCTGGCCAGTATGAGTATTTACAACAGCACAGCAAAGCAATTACTGAACCAGAAAAAAGAAATTATAAACTAAATGATTTATTTAATAATAATAATCCAATATACATTGAATTAGGGTGCGGTAAAGGAAAATTCTTAAGAGATAATGCACTACAAAATCCAGAAATAAATTATATTGGATTTGAAAAAAGCGTAAAAGTAGCATACAGATGTGCTAAATCTGTTTATGAAAATGATCCTGATAATTATTATATAGTTTATTCCAATGGTGATATTATAAAGGAAGTATTTAATCCTAAATCAATAGAAAGAATTTATTTAAATTTTTCCGACCCTTGGCCGAAACCATCTCATTATAAAAGAAGGATGACGCATAGAAATTTTCTTTATGTTTATAAAATGGTACTAACAGACAGTGGAGAGATTCATATGAAAACAGATAATAATGATTTATTTGAATATTCAATAAAACAATTTAAAGAAGATAACTGGGATTTGATTTTAGTAACGAGGGATTTACATAATAGTACTTATTGTCAAAATAATATTATGACTGAATATGAGGAGCGATTTGTTAATGAAGGTAGACCTATAAATAAACTTATTGCTAAATTAAAGAATTAGGGGAAATTATGGATTATATAAAATATATTTTAATGTATTTGATTTTTATAAATGTAATATCTTTTGTATTATTTTATATAGATAAATGGAAAGCAAAAAAAGATAGATGGAGAATTAAGGAAAGGACTCTGCATTTAACTCAATTTTTTGGAGGCTCTTTTGGAAGTATCGTTGCAATGTTTCTGTTTCATCACAAAACTAAGAAACTCAAATTTGTTATTATTACGGGAGTAGCTTTAATATTCAATATCTTTATTATATATCAGATTTGTAGTATTGGGAGTGGAGTTTAAGGTTAGAGTTAAGGATAATATAGAGGTCCTTAACTCCTTTTTATTTTCAATTCAAACAAAATTATTCATATATTGACTAATTAGTCAATATAATATATAATATTGACTTACTAGTCAATGATGTAAATAAAAGTAAATGAAAGGATACTAATAATGTTGGACAAATCAAAAAAAGAAAGAATACTTATAGCTAGTCTTGAAGAATTTTCTGAACATGGATTTGAAAAAGCAAGTACAGATAGTATTAGTATAAAAGCTGATGTATCTAAAGGATTGATATTTCATTATTTTGGTACTAAAGAAAAACTTTACATGACAACTATAAATGAATGTGTGGATGATATATTAGATGATTTATTATTTAATTACAATAAGATTGATTTGCAAGATACTGATTTGATAACAATACTTATGAAATTGATGGAGAATAAATATAATTTTTTCATAAAGAATCCTTTGCATTATAAGTTAGTAATAAAAAGTTTTTATAACTCTCCTCCAAAACTAAAATCAGAACTTGACAAAAGATATTCCGAATTAAAGGAGATAGGTTATAATATTATGGCTGAAATTATCAAAAATCTGTCATTGAAAAGAGATATTGATGTTAATAATGTTATTTCTATTATAACAGCAATTACTAATATAATTGAATTGAAATTCACACCATATTTAACAGATGATACTGCTAACTTTAAAATGTATTATGAAGAGATGAAAGAAGAATATATAAAGTTAATGAAAATTGTTATGTATGGAATATTAAATGAGCAAAAAGATGGCTAATAAAATTGATGTGGGGGTGAACATAATGAGCAAAATAGTTTTAAAAGTTGAAAATTTAAGCAAATATTATCAAATGGGAGAAGTAACAGTAAAAGCTTTAGAAGATGCAAGTTTTGAAGTATGTAAAGGTGAGTTTATTGTTATATTAGGACCTAGTGGGTCTGGAAAAAGCACCTTATTAAATATAATTGGCGGAATGGATACACCTTCTAGTGGTAAAGTATATTTCAATGATGAGTTGTTGACAGATATGAATGATAAAGGACTAACGAAATATCGAAGAAATAAAATAGGTTTTGTATTTCAATTTTATAATCTTATGGCTACTTTAACAGCTAGAGAAAATGTAGAGCTAGCAACAGAAATTGGCGAAGATTCAATTGATATTGAAGAAGTTATGTCTTCTGTAGGGTTAGGAGATAGAATAGATCATTTTCCTTCACAAATGAGCGGTGGAGAACAACAGAGAGTTGCAATAGCAAGGGCAGTTGCTAAAAACCCTCAAATATTATTATGTGATGAACCAACTGGCGCATTAGATTTCGAAACAGGTATATCAATTCTAAAAGTTCTAAAGGATGTAAATATAAAATATAAGAATACAATAATAGTTATAACTCATAATTCTTCTATTGCAGAAATGGCAGATAGAGTTATAAAAATGCGAAGCGGAAAAATCACAGAAGTTGTAGTGAATGATGACCCTATTTCACCTGAAAGGATTGAGTGGTAATGAAAAAGCTTGATAAAAGACTTTTCAGAATGATAAGAAGTACTAAAGGTCAATATATAGCAGTTTTAGCTATAGTTATAACTGGTTTATTTGTATTTACAGCTGTAAATAATTCCGCACTTAATTTGAAGGACTCACTAAATGAATATTATGAAGAAACAAATTTTTCAGATATTTTTGTAACTGCTGTCAGTATTCCTGAAAAACTTGAGAGTAGTTTAATAGGGGAATCTGATATAAAAGAAGCTGAAGCAAGGCTTGTTTTTGATACATCATTTATCACTGAAGACGATGATGAAAAAGTAAATATAAGAGCTGTTTCTGTAAATAAAAATGAAAATAAGTTAAATAAGTTGTTTGTTAAATCAGGTAAAAGAGAATTATCAGAAAAGGACATAATTGTAATTGAGCAATTTGCAACAGCTAGAAATATTAACTTGGGAGATAAAGTGAAACTTCAGATAAATGGTAGGGAGTATACATTTAATGTATCTGCAATTGCATCTAGCTCAGAATATGTTTATATTATGGAAAATGAGCAAACTTTACTTCCGGATCCTGAAAGTTTTGGAATAGTATTTATAGAAGAAGATTATTTAAGAAAAATATATGGTGCAAATGGAAATTACAATGAAATAATTATAAACATAAATGATATGGATAATTTAGACCAAACTGTTGATTATCTAGAAGACAATTTAGAGAAATACGGAGTAAAAAGAGTAATAAAAAAAGATGAACAATTAAGCAATAATATGATGAGTCAGGAAATTGATGGGCTAGAAATGATGTCTCAATCTATTCCTGTAGTATTTTTAGTATTTGCTGGAATCATGTTATCTTCTATGCTCTCAAGAATTGTAAAAAAAGATAGAACTTCTATAGGAATTTTAAAAGCCTTAGGATTTACAAACAGTGAAATAATTATACATTATTTAAAATATGCTGCTTCTATAGGAATTATAGGCGGACTTATAGGGTCATTATTAGGAACTGCCTTATCCAGTGTAATGACTAACTATTATTTGGTATTTTTTAATATTCCTATGCTTACAATTAAAGTTTATTATAATCGTATTATAACTTCGGTTATTTTATCATTGTTATTCTGTATAATGTCTGGATTCTGGGGAATTCGAGGAATAATAAAAATTAATCCAGCAGAATCTATGAAACCAGAATCTCCCAAGAAGGGGAAAAGAATTATTATAGAAAATATGAAATTTATTTGGAATTATGTACCTTTTTCTTGGAAAATGGTATTAAGAAATATTTTCAGAGAAAAGAAAAAGTTTGCTTTTATTGGAGCAGCTGTAGCGATTACTTGTGGCATGTTAATTATGACTATATGGATGATTGATATAATAGATATAATGTTTAACAGGCATTATAGTGAATTTATGAAGGTAGAATATAATATAAACTTTACAGGATTTCAAGATGAAAATGTAAAAAAAGAAGTTGCGAAACAAGTTAATGTAACGGATATGGAAGGTAGAATTGAATTGCCATTTGAAATAGAAAATGGAAGGAAATCTAAAATTGTTAACATAATAGGACTACAAAATAACTCTGTATTTTATGGTTTTCAAGATTTGAAAGGAAATGATTTAAAAATTCCCTCTGAAGGAATTCTAATTTCTTCAAATTTAGCAGATTCTTTAAATGTTAATATTGGGGATGAAGTATTCGTAAAAAATTTCTTACCCAATAAAGATGACAGTTATGTAACTGTTAAAGGAATTGTAAAACAAAGTTTAGGAATTAATGGATATATGAACATGGATTACATGAACAGTAGGTTTTTGGATAAAGGTATAATTAACGGTATCTATCTTAATTCAAATGATGATGTTTCTAAAAAGTTAGATGATATGAATAACATTAATACAATTCAGTCCCAAGAAGATATGAAAGGTATGTTTGAAGAATTTACTACAATTACTGCTGTTTCTATGAGTTTTATGGTAGTGTTTTCTGGACTTTTAGGATTCATAATTGTATATAGCATGACTCTAATGAGTATAAATGAAAGAACTTTAGAATTTTCCTCGTTGCGTGTTATGGGATTTACTAAAAATGAAATTTTCAATATGCTGATAAGGGAAAATATGATTATGTCATTCATAGGAATCATTATAGGTATACCATTGGGTTTATGGCTTATTGATTATATGGGCAAGTCATTTTCTACAGACGTATATACAATGAATGAACCTGTTGCAGCTAGTGGAGTTATTATATCAATATTTTTAACAATAGTGTTTTTGATTATGGCACAATATTTGACTTATACGAAAATTAACAAGTTAGATTTTATGCAAGCACTTAAAAATAGAATATCATAATAAAGAGAATTTGGAGGGTTATATGAAGATTAAAAAAAAGTATTTCATAATAGCAATATTTATAATTTTAGGACTTGTTATTGCAATATCAGTATTTACAAAAGAAAAGGAATCATATGAAGGACAGACAACAACTGTAGGATTGGGTACTATTCAAAAAACCATTGAAGAAACAGGTTCAGTTTATTCTAAAAGAATTAATACGTTTTATTCAGATATGAGTCAGAAGGTGGAAGTTCTTAATGTTAAAGTTGGTGATAAAGTTAAAAAAGGTGATGTGATTTTAACTTATGAAAGTAATTTTGAATTAGAAATCGAAAGAGCTAATAAGCAAGTTGAAGCAATTACAGCAGAATATAACGAATCAGCTAAAGGTGCAGATTTTCAAGAAGTATCTAATATTAAGCTAAATATTAATACAATAGAGAATAATTTAGATTTTGCAAGAAGTAATTTTGATAAAATAAAGACTTTATATGAAAATAATGTAGTAAGTCAAGTGGATTATGAAGAGGCAGAAAATAATGTGTTACTACTAGAAAATCAATTGCAAGAAGCAAAAAATAATTATGACCAAATCTTGCAAGGTGTATCATCTAATGTAAAAAGGCAATATGAAGCTCAAATTGAGGAAATTATGGTACAAATAAAAATATTGGAAAAGAACTTAGAACAAACTTCAATTATAGCAGAATTTGATGGAGTTGTAACTGAATTAAATGTACATCAAGGTAGTATGACGCAAACAGGAGTGCCTGTTGTAGAGATACAAGATGAAAGTAATCTTGGTATATATGTAGAAATATTAGCAGAAGATGCACATGAAATAACTGATGAAATGCCATTTATAATAATGAATGGTGATGAAATAGATGAAGAATTGATAGTAAATAGAATTTATCCTAAGGCACAATCTAAAGTTTCTGACCTTGGTGTTGAACAAAAACGAATAAGAATAGAAGCAGATTTAAAGGAAAACAACAATCTTAAAATTGGAACAGATGTAGATATTGTAATAGTAATAGAAGAAAAAAATAATGTACTACTTATTGATAGAGATGCCGTATATGAAAAATCTCATAAAGAATATGTAACACTAATCAATGGAACAGAAGAAATAGAAACAGAAATTATAACGGGTCTTAAGGGTGATAAAAATGTAGAGGTAATATCAGGATTAAAAGAAAATGATATTGTTTTAATAGAATATTGATAATTTAAAGATGATGTAGTTTAAAATGTATCAAGAATAAAAAACACATTGTATGAATAAATATGCATACAATGTGTTTTGCTTTGTGTATGTCTATATAAGTACAAATCATAATATTTGTATAATTTATGAAATCACAATAATTGATGAAATTTAAGGCATGGCAAAAGACAACAGTTATAAAATAAACGTTTTACCGCAAACAAAAATGCGAACTATAAGCCTGCGTACTATCAATAAAATTCGTAAAAACGAAAAAAAGTAATTGACTTTAATAACATACTATCTTATAATTATAGAAATTTGTTGAGAGATATTGTATAGTCGATTTATAATTGACCATATCTTCAATCACATTATAATAAAACTAAAATAAGCTCAGTAGAAATTATGAATTTGTAATTTGAGCGAAAGAGAGGACAGGTTAAATTATGAAAAGAAAGTTATTATCATTTTTAAGTGTAATTTTAATTATGGGTATGGTTCTGGTTGGTTGTTCAAATCCTCAAGAAACATCAGAAGTACCTAACACTTCAGAAACAGAAACACCAAATAAAACTGCTAAAACAGATATAGTTATAGCAACTGCTGCTGATTTTATTACAATGGATCCCGCTGATGCTAATGATACATTATCAGGTTCAGCACAAAAAACAATGATGGAAGGATTATTTGGATTTGACAAAGATATGAAAGTAATTCCTTTATTAGCTGAAAGCTATACAGCTAATGATGACGCTACTGAATTTACTATTAAATTAAGAGAAGGTGTAAAATTCAGTGATGGAGTTGATTGGAATGCAGATGCAGCTATTGTTAATTTAGATAGGCTTGCTGATCAAACTCAAGGACTTAAGAGGAATAGTTTATTTAAACTTATCTCTAAAAATGAAAAAGTAGATGAATATACTATTAAAATTACTTTAAGTGAGCCATTTGGTGCAATGATTAATACATTAGCACATCCAGCAGGTTTAATGGTAAGTCCAAAAGCTCTTGAGGAATATGGAAAAGAAGTATCTCAACATCCTGTAGGTACTGGTAGATATGTATTTAAGGAATGGAAACCAGGTGAAAATTTAACAGTAACAGCTAATCAAGATTATTGGGGTGGGGCGCCTGAGTTTACTTCAATTACATTTAAACCTGTTGTAGAAAATGGTACAAGAATAGCAATGCTTCAATCGGGAGATGCTGATTTCATTTTCCCTGTTCCAACAGAGCAAATTGAAAGTTTAAGATCGAATGACGAACTTACAGTTACAACAATTCCATCAATAATAGTACGTTATGTCACTTTAAATACAGAAAAAGAACCTTTTAATGATGTAAAAGTTAGACAAGCCTTAAATTATGCTATTGATAAAGAGGCCTATAGTAACGTAGTATATAATGGTTTTACTGCACCGATGGATTCTTTGATAGCTCCAAATGTACAGTATTATAGTGCTCAAACACCATATGATTACGATGTTGAAAAAGCTAAATCTTTATTAAAAGAAGCTGGATATGAAGATGGTTTTGAAGTAAAACTTTGGAGTAATAACACTACAACTAACATAAAAGCAAGTCAATTTATTAAACAACAATTATCATTAGTTGGAATCACAGTAAATGTTGAAAATATGGAAGTTGGAACTTTGGATCAAAATATTACAGGATATGCAGAAGGAACTCCTGGTAAAGATGTAGGAGTTGAAATGTATCTTATAGGATGGTCACCTTCAACAGGTGATGCTGACTGGGGTTTAAGACCATTAGCAGCTTCAGAGTCATTCCCACCAGTATCATACAATATTGCATACTATAGCAATCCGGAATTTGATAAAGAAATACAAGCTGCTTTAGCTACTGCAGATCCAGAAAAAAGAGAAGAAGCATATGTTAAAGCACAAAAAATTGTTTGGGAAGATGCTCCAATGATATTTTTCACTGTTGATGAAACATCTTTTGCTTCTAGAAATAATGTAAGTGGAATACTTACAACTCCGGATGGGTCTTTAGACGTAACGAATGGAAGAGTTGTACAATAGATAAAGTTTATATGTAAAATAATTTAAATTTAACTTTAAAATATTGGTATAATTTATTTAAACTTTATACCAATATTTTATTTCTTGATTTATGAGTAGTTGTGATAAAGTCCTATATTAGTAGGATTTCGATTATAATATTTAAGCAGTAATAAAGTATACAAGGTGGTGAAATAAAATGCTACGTTATTTTATTAAAAGACTTTTAGCAGTAATTCCAACTATAATTTTAATTTCTATATTTGTATTTATGTTTGTAAGATTTATACCAGGCGATCCGGCAAGAAGAGTAGCAGGACCAGATGCAACATTAGAAGATGTAGAAATGATTAGAGAATCCCTTGGCTTAAACAAACCTGTAATCGATCAATATAAGGATTACATGTTAGGTTTATTAAAGGGAGATATGGGAGATTCCTTAAAAACAAAAAGACCAGTATCATATGAAATTGGTTTACGATATATGAACACAGTAAAATTAACTGTTGCAAGTTTGTTTTGGTCTGTTTTATTTGGCGTTTTCATTGGAGTATTCTCAGGCAAAAACAGATCTAAATGGCAAGATTATGCAGGTATGACATTCGCTGTATCTGGTATATCAATACCATCATTTTGGTTAGGATTAATTTTAATAGATATTATTGCAGTTAAATTAAATTTGCTTCCAACAGTTGGTTCAGGTAGTATCAAACATTTAATTCTGCCTTCAATAACATTAGGGGCTAGTGTTGCTGCAATTATAGCAAGATTTACAAGATCATCAATAATAGAAGTTTTAAAAGAGGATTATATTAGAACTGCTAGAGCAAAAGGTTTAAAAGAAAATAAAGTACTTTGGAAACATGTTTTTAGAAATTCAATGATGTCTGTTGTAACAGTAGTTGGATTACAGTTTGGATTTTTGTTAGGCGGGTCAGTTGTTACTGAATCAGTATTTGCATATTCAGGATTAGGAAGTCTTTTGATTGATTCAGTAAATTTTAGAGATTATCCAATGATTCAATCATTGATTTTAATTTTTTCATTACATTTTGTTTTAATTAATTTGTTGGTAGATTTGATTTATGCGGCTTTAAATCCTGAGATACAATTACAATAGAAAGGAGGAAAAACTTTGACTGAAAAAATGGAAAAAAGTGAAAAACAAGACATTAGAACTCCTTTCGCAGAGTTTTTAATGAAGTTTAAAAGGCAAAAAACAGCGATTGTTGCGTTATTGTTTATATTGATTCTAGTTATATTATCGATTTTTGGGGAAATGATTGTCCCTTATGGAGTAGATGAATTTGATTATAATAACGTTCTACAAGGACCTACAAAAGAGCATTTGTTTGGTACAGATGAATTTGGAAGGGATATATTTAGCAGGGTTATTCTTGGTGCAAGAATATCATTGGCAGTTGGGTTATCCTCTGTTACTGTTGGAGCTATAGTAGGAACAATTTTAGGGTTATTAAGTGGATATTATGGAGGTATTATTGACAGCATAATTATGAGGATATCAGATACACTATTTGCTTTTCCAGGTGTTATATTAGCAATTGGAATTATGGCAATCCTAGGGCCTGGTATATTTAATGTAGTTATTGCTGTAGCAATATTTAGTGCTCCATCATTTGCAAGAATTGTTAGAAGTAGCACTCTTGCACAAAAAGAATCAGTTTATGTTCAAGCGGCAAAGAATTTAGGAGCAAGTGATGCGAGAATATTAATTAAACATATTCTTCCAGGAGCTATGTCTAATATAATTGTGTATTATACAATGAACATTGGTTCATCTATATTAACTGCTTCAAGTTTAAGCTTTTTAGGAATGGGAGCTGCCGCACCTAGTCCAGAATGGGGTCTTCAGTTAAGTACAGGAAGAGCTTACGTAGGTTTAAACTGGCATATGACATTTTTCCCAGGTTTTGCAATTTTCTTAACTGTGCTTTCTTTTAATTTGCTTGGAGATGGATTAAGAGATGCGCTTGACCCTAAATTGATACAGTAGAGAGGAGATGATATATTATGAATGATAAAGAATCTAATATATTATTGGATATAAAAAATCTACATACCTATTTTTTTACTGACAATGGAGTTGTCAAGTCTGTAGATAAAGTTGATATTACTTTAAAAAAGGGTTCTACTCTTGGCATTGTAGGTGAATCTGGTAGTGGTAAAAGTGTAACAGCCTTGTCTGTTATGAATTTATTAATGGGCACAAAGGGAAAAGTAGTAGATGGCAGCATACATTTAGATGGAAAAGATATTTTAAATATATCTGAAGAAGAAAAAAGAAAACTTCGTGGAAGTGAAATTGCTATGATATTTCAAGAACCAATGACATCATTAAATCCTGTTCTAAAAATAGGCGATCAAATATCAGAAGCAATAATTCAACATTTCAAAGTAAGCAAAAAAGAAGCAATTGATAGAACTATAGATATGCTTGAAAAAATAAGTATTCCAAGGGCAAAAAAAATTATAAATGAATATCCATTTCAACTTTCAGGGGGTATGAGGCAAAGAATTATGATTGCTATGGCTTTAGTGTGCAATCCAAAGGTTCTTATTGCTGACGAACCTACAACTGCGTTAGATGTTACAATACAAGCTCAGATACTTGAGCTTATGAATGACCTTAAAAAAATTGTAGGGACTTCTGTATTGTTCATAACACATGATCTTGGTGTTATTGCTGAAATCTGTGATGAGGTAGTGGTGATGTATTGTGGTCGTGTAGTTGAAAGTGGAGATGTACTTTCAATATTTAAAAATCCTAAGCACCCTTATACAAAAGGGTTACTTAAGTCGATACCTAAATTGGGACAACATGTTAAGGTTTTAGATTCAATACCTGGAAATGTACCTAATCCAAAATATATGCCTAAAGGATGTAAATTTGAACCTAGGTGTGCAAATGCGATGCCCATATGCAGTGAAGAAGAACCTCCTTTCTTCAATTATACAAATGGCCAAAAAAGTCGTTGCTGGCTATGTAAAAAGGAATATGGAGGTGATAAGTAATGTCACAAGCGTTATTACACACTGAAAATTTAAAGAAATATTATCCTGTTAATAAAGGTTTATTAGGTAATAAAAAAGAAAATGTTAAATCTGTAGATGGAATATCCTTTGATGTTTATAAAGGTGAAGTTTTTGGAATAGTAGGTGAATCAGGATGTGGAAAATCTACATTAGGTAAGTTAATATGCAACTTAGTAAATAAAACTGAAGGACAAATCGAAATAAATGGTAGAGAAGTATCTAATCTCTCAAATAAAGAAATGAGAGATGTAAGAAAAGATGTACAAATGGTTTTTCAAGATCCCTATGCTTCGTTGAATCCAAGGATGTCAGTTCGAGAAATTATTGCAGAACCTTTAATAATTCATAACTTGGCTCATGGGAAAAAAGAAATAGACGAAAAGGTCATAAGTCTTCTTCAACTAGTTGGACTTGATTCATATCACGCTCCAAGATACCCTCATGAATTTAGTGGTGGTCAAAGGCAAAGAATTGGTATTGCAAGAGCGTTGGCAGTTGAACCTAAACTTATCATAGCAGATGAACCCGTTTCAGCTCTCGATGTATCAATACAATCTCAAGTGCTAAATTTATTAAATGATTTAAAGAAGCGTTTAAACTTAACCTATGTATTTATAGCACATGATTTAAGTGTAGTAGAACATATAAGTGATAGAATAGGCGTAATGTATTTAGGAAATTTTGTTGAAGTAGCAGATAAAAATGAGTTATATGAAAATCCACTGCATCCGTATACTCAGGCTTTGCTATCAGCAATTCCGATACCAGATCCTACCGTTAAAAGAGATAGAATAATACTTGAAGGTAGCATACCAAGTGCTTTAAATCCTCCTTCAGGCTGCAAATTTCATACAAGATGCAATAAGTGTATGGATATTTGTAAGACTGAAATTCCAGTAAAAACTACTATATCTGAAAACCACTATGTATACTGTCACATATATAATAAAAAATAATCAATTCAAATAGCTCATTACAATAGTCATTTTGTATTGAGCTATTTGAATATGAAATATATTGTATTTATTTTTTTGTGCATGCGCACTCAACAATAATGAAAAGGAGAAAATAAAATGGTAGATATTAATTTAATAAGAGATTTAACTAACGCTTTTGGTCCTTCGGGATTTGAAGATGATGTAGTGAAGGTAATAAAAGAATATGGTTCAGAATTTGATATTGAATCAGATAGCATGAATAATGTTTTTGCAAAATTAAGAAATAATACAGGAAAAAAACCTATTGTTATGCTTGATGCTCATAGTGATGAAGTAGGATTTATAGTACAACATATAACAAGTAAAGGTCTTTTGAGTATTTTAAATGTAGGAGGATGGATTAACTCTAACATTCCTGCTCATACTGTAAAAATTAAAAATACTAAGGGTGAAATCATCACTGGTGTTATTACTTCTAAACCTCCTCACTTTATGACTGATGCAGAAAGGGCAAGCGATAAACTTGATTTAGAATCTATTTATATAGATGTAGGAGCTACAAGTAGAAATGAAGTAGTAGAGGACTTTGGTATTCAAGTTGGAGATCCAGTAATGCCTGATGTTACATTGCAATATAATGATAAAAATGGTACACTTTTAGGGAAGGCTTTTGACAATAGACTTGGTTGTGTATGTATAATTGAAACAATGAAAGCACTCCTTGATAACAATTCATTAGCAGTTGATGTAGTAGGAGGATTTGCTTCTCAGGAAGAAGTTGGCATGAGAGGTGCTCAGATTACAAGTCAAGTAGTGGCACCTGATTTAGCTATAGTTTTTGAAGGGTCCCCTGCAGACGACTTATACTACGATGAATTTCAGGCTCAATGTGCTTTGAAAAAAGGTGTTCAAATTAGGCATATGGACCAAAGTTACATAAGTAATACAGAATATATATCGTATGCTAAAGATTTAGCAGATAAAAATGGGATAAAATATCAAAGTGCAGTTAGAAGAAGAGGAAGTACAAATGCTGGAAAAATACATTTAGCTCATAAGGCTGTACCAGTTCTTGTATTAGGCATACCTTCAAGGTATGTTCATACTCACTATAACTTTTGTGCATTAGAGGATATTAATTCGACAGTTGATTTAGCAGTTGAAGTAATTAAGAATCTTAATGATAATTCATTAAATAAAATATTCAAAAGATAAAGGAAGGTATATTATGAAAATCTTTATAAGTGCAGATATCGAAGGAGTTGCAGGTTCTACCTTAAATGTGGAATGTCATAAGGAAAGACCTGAATATGCTAAATTTGCTGAACAAATGACTCTTGAAGTTTTAGCTGCAATTGATGGAGCGGTAGCTGCAGGAGCAGATGAAATAGTTGTAAAAGATGGACATGGTTCAGCTACGAATATTGATATAATGAAAATGCCCAAATGTGTAACATTAATTAGAGGTAAAAGCGGACATCCGTATAATATGATGTATGGATTAGATGATACTTTTGATGGAGTTATGTTTATTGGTTATCACTCAGGAGCTGGTATGCCAACTAGTCCACTATCTCATACAAACACAGGGAATCCAAGTAGCATTGAGATAAATGGAGATCATGCCAGTGAATTTATGATAAACAGTTATATTGCATCTATGAACAAAGTGCCTATATTGTTTATTTCAGGAGATCAAGGTATTTGTAATGCAGCTAAAAAACTTGTTCCAAACATAACAACAGTTGAAACTAAAATTGGTGTAGGTGGTTCGACGATAAATGTATCTCCAAAAAAAGTTATTGACTTAATTAAAGGTAATGTAGAAAAAGCCCTAAAAAAAGATTTATCTCAAAATTTACTTCAACTACCAACTGAGTTTGAAGATGTAATTAAGTTTAAAGATCATAAAAATGCATATAAAATGTCGTTTTATCCAAAAATGGAAGTAGTAGATAGCCATACTATCAAAATGATTACAAATAATTTTATGGATATAGTAACTGCTCACGCCTTTGTTCTTTATTAATCGCCATCTTGCAGAAACGGTGTGAGAGTATATTTTATAAAATCAATATTGTATTATATATAAAAAAATAATATAATTAGGTACGATATTACTTTACTTAATGAAGGAGATAAAAGAGTGAAATACGATTTGATTATTGTTGGAGCAGGTCCCTCAGGGATTTTTACTGCATTAGAATTAATAAGAAAAGATTCAGATAGAAAAATACTATTAATAGAGCAAGGTCACACTATAAAAAATAGGAGATGTCCAAAGGACAAAACAAAAAAATGCGTTAATTGTAAGCCTTATTGTAATATAACAACTGGATTTTCCGGAGCAGGAGCATTTTCTGATGGTAAGCTTTCTCTTAGTCCTGAAGTAGGAGGTGATTTACCAGAGTTAATAAGCTATGATTACACACAGGAATTAATAGAATATACTGACAAAATATATCTTGAATTTGGTGCAGATACTAAGGTTGAAGGGCTTGAAAGCAAGGAAGAAATTAAAGAAATTAGAAGAAAGGCAATTTCTGCAGGCCTAAAGCTAGTTGATTGTCCTATAAGACACTTGGGAACAGAAAAGGCACAGGAAATATACGGTAAAATAGAGGATTATTTAGTTGAACGTGGTATAGAAATAAGATTTGGAACACAAACTACTGATATAATAGTAGAAGATGGTGAGATTAAAGGTGTTGTAATAACAGATTCATTGAAACATGAAAAAGAAGAAAAAATACTTTCTGACAATGTTGTTATATCAGCTGGAAGAAAGGGTGCAGATTGGGTTAAATCGCTTTGTGTTAATCATAATATTGCACATAGAGCTGGAACTGTTGATATAGGAGTTAGAGTTGAAGTAAGAAATGAAATAATGGAAAGGGTTAACAACATCCTATATGAATCTAAGTTAATTGGATATCCTCATCCATTTAAAGATAAGGTAAGAACTTTTTGTCAGAACCCAGGGGGCTTTGTAAGTCAAGAAAATTATGATAATGATTTGGCAGTTGTTAATGGTCATTCATATAAAGATAAAAAATCGAATAATACTAATTTAGCTATTTTATGTTCTCATAACTTTAGCCACCCATTTAATGAACCAATAAAATATGGTGTTAAGGTATCAGAACTTTTAAATATGTTGGGAAATGGAAATATTTTAGTTCAAAGATATGGAGATATACTTGATGGAAAGAGAACTTGGCAAAAAGAATTATCTCGTTCAAATGTAACACCGACACTTCCAGATGCAGTAGCTGGAGATATAACATCAGCTATGCCTTATAGAACGATGACTAATATTTTAAATTTTATTAGCGCATTAGATACAGTAGTTCCAGGTTTTGCAGGAGCAGAGACTCTATTGTATGGACCTGAAGTTAAATTTTATAGCAACAAAGTTGATTTGAGTTTAAATTTTGAAACAAGCATCAAAAATCTTTATTGTTTAGGTGATGCTAGTGGTTGGACTAGAGGTCTTATGATGGCATCTTTGATGGGTGTACGAATGGGCCAAATATTATCAGGAAATAAATAATAATTATCAAATGAGTCAGATTTGGAAGGACATAAGGAAATAATTAAAAATATTAGAATTATATCAAAATTATGTTCGCGGGAGGCTTATTTTGGAATGGTATAACAAAGGTAAAAAAGAAACAGTTTCTGAATTACTTACTAATGAAAACTATGGATTAAAAACACAGGAGGCTGAGCAAAGATTACAGAAATACGGCCGAAATGAATTAGAGGAACAATCTAAGAAAAGTTTTTTAACAAAGCTCATTGCTCAATTTGCTGATTTTTTGATTATCATACTTGTAGCTGCAGCTGGTATATCTGCAGTTGTAGGAGAAACTGAAGATGCAATAGTTATTTTAGCGATTGTATTTATCAATGCAATTTTAGGTATTTATCAAGAAGGTAAGGCAGAAAAATCTGTAGAAGCATTACAAAAAATGAGTGCACCAAATGCAAAAGTGATAAGGGATGGCAATCAAACAGAAATTCCTGCCGCAGAAATTGTGCCTGGAGATATTGTAGTTTTGGAAGCAGGAGATATAATACCAGCTGATTTGAGACTTATAGAAAGTTCTAATTTAAAAATAGAAGAAGCTTCCCTTACTGGAGAATCAGTACCCGTAGAAAAAGATGCAAAAGCAATTATTGGTGGTTCTGCAGGTATTGGTGATAGACATAATATGGGTTTTAGCAGTACTATTGTTACTTATGGAAGAGGAAAAGGTGTAGTTGTTGAAACTGGTCATCATACTGAAATTGGTAATATAGCTACAAAAATTCAAACTTATGGAGAAGAACAAACACCATTACAAATAAAGTTAAATCAATTAGGAAAAGTTCTAGGAACTTTAACTATTTTAATATGTATTGTAGTTTTTGGTGTTGGATTACTTCAAGGAAGAGAAGTGCTTGAAATGTTGCTTACTTCAATAAGTTTGGCAGTTGCAGCAATACCTGAAGGCTTACCTGCAATTGTAACCATAGTTTTAGCAATTGGCATGAACAGAATGGCTGATAGGAATGCAATAGTAAAAAAATTGCTGGCAGTAGAGACTTTAGGAGCTACATCAGTAATATGCTCAGATAAAACTGGTACCTTAACACAAAACGAGATGACAGTTGTTAAGGCGTATGTCGATGATAAAATATTAGAAATAGAGGGTGGCGGATATGAGCCTGTTGGTGCAGTTAAATTAGATGGAAAAGAAATTGACATAAACACATTGTATAACCTCAATAATTTAGCATCTATAGGAGCCCTTTCAAATGATGCATATTTAGATAATTCTTCTGGCGTATTTAAGATTGTTGGAGATCCGACAGAAGGAGCTATCGTTACTTTTGCCGGAAAATTAGGGAAAACAACAAATGATTTAAACAAATCATTTCCAAGAGTAGAAGAACTACCTTTCGACTCAGCAAGAAAGATGATGAGTACATTCCATGAAAATTATATAAAAGGGAAAGTAGTTTCTTTTACAAAAGGAGCACCTGATATTGTAATTAGTAAATGTACAAAAATTGCACTTAATGGAGAAATAGTTGATTTCACAAAAGAATTAAAGAACAGAGTTTTATCTGTAAATATAAAGTTTGCCAAATCTGCGTTGAGGGTTTTATCTGCAGCATATAAAGTATGGGATGAATTACCTCAGCAAATATCGCCAGAAACTGTTGAAACTGATATGATTTTTGTTGGTCTTGTAGGAATGATAGACCCTGCCAGACCAGAAGCAAAGGATGCAATCAAAGAATGCAAGGATGCAGGAATTGAAGCTGTAATGATTACCGGAGATTACAAAGAAACAGCTTTTGCAATTGCTAAAGATCTAGGCATGGCTGAATCTGAAGACCAGGCTATGATGGGAGAAGAATTAGATAACTTATCAGAAGATGAATTAAAAGAAGTAGTGAAGAAAACAAAAGTATATGCTCGTGTTTCTCCAGAACATAAGGTAAAAATTGTAACAGCCTTAAAGGAAAATGGACATATTACTTCTATGACAGGAGATGGAGTAAATGATGCATTGGCTTTAAAAAAGGCAGATATTGGAGTTTCAATGGGAATAACAGGCACTGATGTTGCGAAAAACACAGCGGAAGTAATATTAACTGATGATAATTTTGCAACTATTGTTAATGCCGTTGAAGAAGGCAGAATAATTTTCAGCAACATAAAGAAATTCGTATTTTTCCTATTAAGTTGTAATATAGGCGAAATATTCCTTGTGTTTATAAGCATCCTTATTGGTTGGGAAGTACCGCTAATGCCAATTCAACTATTGTGGTTGAATTTAGTAACAGACAGTTTTCCAGCAATGGCTCTTGGAGTAGAAAATGCTGAGCCAGGTATAATGAATCATCCACCTAGGGATACAAAAGAACCAATACTTGATAAAGGTATGTATGGAGGAATATTGTTTCAAGCAATGGCTATTGCAGCAGCATCTCTTTTTGCATACTATTGGGCACAGGTTAGATATGGTATTGGAAGTGGTTTGATACATGCGAGGTCAATTGTCTTTGCCACTTTAATTACAGCAGAATTATTAAGAGCTTTTTCCTCAAGATCACAAGTTTTTTCATTGTTTAAAATCGGATTATTTTCAAACAAGAGGATGGTTCAGGCAGTTTTTGTTTCCTTTGCATTAACAGTATTAGTACTTTATCTACCTATTTTAAACGATATATTTAATGTAGTACCATTAACATTCCAAGATTGGGAAATTGTGTTGATGTTTGCATTTATCCCTCTAATTTCAGGTGAAGTATATAAAATGATATTCAAAAATAAATAGAAACGTTGGGCGTTGGGGCGACATTATATGCGCCCTATATCATCTCAAACGTATGGGGGCTTTAGATGTATCTTAAATCACCCAAATGTAGGGGACGCATTGCATGCGTCCCGCATCACTCAAAAAGCACTTTCCCTAACATATCAGTAAAACTCGAAATATCTTCCATACAAATACCACTATAATTTAAAGAAAACAAAGTCTTACTTTCAACCTTACCTATTATATTTAATAATATGTGATTATCAGTAGCAGCCTTATTCAAATCACCTTCATTTTTCTTAATTAATGATTCAAATACAATATGAAGTCCAGAATCAGAATTTATTATGTTTATTTTATCACTATATTTTTCTTTAATACTATTTGTTAGTAATAAATTTTTCTTTTTATATATTCTTTTTATTTTTCTTATATGTTTGAGCATATATCCTTCCTTCATAAAATTAGCCAATACAATTTGATCAATTTTAGAAGTAGATTGAGTATATTTACTCTTTATGTTATGGTATTTTGGTAATAAATTTTTTGGTATAATCATGAAACTTATACGTAAAGCAGGCAAAAGTACTTTAGAAAAAGAACCTAGATAAATTACACAATTATGTTTATCTAAACCTTGCAAGCAAGGTATAGGCATACCACCATATCTTATAATTGCATCATAATCATCCTCAATAATTAAACCACTATTTTTATATGCCCAATCAAGGAGTTCCATTCGTTTGTTTACAGGCATGATTGTTCCTAAAGGATATTGATGAGAAGGGCTTAAATAAACAAGCTTAGCTTCACTTGTTTTAAGAGTATCAATAGGATAAGAATTATCAGTTATATTTATATGTTTAACATCAAACATGTAATCTTCAAAAATAAATTCTGCTTTTTTATAACCTGGGTTTTCTACTGCGACAGAATTATGATTATCCTTTATTATTCCTATTAAAACACCTAGAAGATACTGAACACCTGCACCGACTATAACTTGATCCGGACTTGTATTTCCGCCACGCATTGTATTAACGAAGTTTGCTATTTCATCTCTCAATATACTTTCACCTTGAAAAGAGCCATTGGTGTATATTTCTGTTGCTTTATCAGATATAACCTTGTTATATATTCTTTTCCATGACGATATATCAAAGCTGCCATTGTCAACACCATCATTTAAATATTTAAAATCAACTGTTTTACATACTGTCTTTTTATGATTGTCAGTAAAATTTTCATAACTATATTCACTTAAGTCGCAAACAAAATAGCCCTTTTTAGGCAAGTTTTCAATATAGCCTTCTGCTACAAGCTGGCTATAAGCATTTTCAATAGTTGTTTTACTTAGATTAAGAGAAGATGAAGCTTCTCTTATTGATGGAAGTTTTGAGTCAGGTTTCAATAAACCTAAAGTTATTTCTGATTTAATGTATTCATAAAGCTGAATATATAATGCCTTATTGCTTGTTTTATCTAATATAGGTGAAATAATCATTTAATCCTCCGTTGAATCTGACATTGTTAAACATATAGATTTTTTAAAATTTTAAGGTTACATATATTTTATCATAGCTTAAAGAAAAATGGAACAAAATAGTAATATATTTTTAAAGTAAAAACTTTGTAAACATCATATTTTTAATATACAATATTTTTTTGTTGTGCTATAATTTGAGTAAAATAGTAATTTGAAATGGAGATAATATGGAATTAAATATTATATATGAAGATAAACATATATTATGCCTAGTAAAACCTCAAGGAGTACCTTCCCAAAGCGATAAAACAAATGACGAAGACTTAATGTCAGTAACTATAAATTATTTAAAAACAAAAAATGAAAATCCATATTTAGGTCTAATTCAGAGGCTTGATAGACCTGTTGGTGGAGTCATAGTATATTCAAAAAATCCATTTGCAAATAAAGAACTTTCAAGGCAAGTTCAACAAAGAGAAACACATAAAGAATACTTTGCAGTTGTGTGTAGTAACCCAGAAGAGAAAACTGGTTTGTTACAGGATTATTTGAAAAAATTAAAAACTATTAATATGTCTAAAGTAACAACAAAAGATGATAAAGTAGGTAAACTAGCCACGCTCGAATATAGAGTTATAGATACGGTTGTTACAGAAGAATATGGACCTCTTACTTTAATGAAAATAAAATTATTAACAGGCAGACATCATCAAATAAGAGTTCAGCTATCAAATGCAAACATGCCTATTTGGGGGGACAATAAATATAATAAAGTGTTTGTAAAGAAAAAAGAATTCACAAATATTGCACTTTGGTCATACAAATTCGGATTTAAGCATCCAAAAACAAAACTATATGTAGAATATACATCTAAGCCAAACCTCTACCCCTTTACCCTATTTAATTATTCATAATGAAACGTAGGGGACGCATTCCATGCGTCCCGCAAGACCCCAAAACGTAGGGGACGCATTGTATGCGTACCACAAAGACCCCAAAACGTAGGGGACGCATTGTATGCGTCCCGCACTTAATATCCAATAACAGAAAGGAATCAATATGTTCAAATTAAATAAAATAGACGATTTCAATTACGTAACATTTCCATCACTAGAAAAGTATGATGACTTATTTCATTGCTTTACAACAAGACTAGGAGGAGTTAGCCAAGGCTGCTTTTCCTCATTGAACCTTGGTCTAAACGTAGGAGACGATAGAGAAAATGTAACAAAAAACTATGAGATACTCACAAAAAATCTAAATTTAAATAAAAATAGTTTTATTAAAACCTTTCAGACTCATACAAATAATATTAAATATGTAACTAAAAGTGATACTATTAATGTCCTTGACGAAGCGAAATATAAAGATATAGATGGACTTATAACCGATAATAAAGGCATCGTATTAATGTCTTTTCATGCGGATTGTACCCCAATATATCTTTATGATCCAATTAAAAAGGTAATAGGTATGGTTCATGCAGGATGGAGAGGTACAGTAGATAATATAACAGGTTTAATAGTTGAAAAATTTATCAAAGATTTTAATTCAAATCCCGAGGACATACAATCAGTAATTGGACCATCATTAGGTCAATGTTGTTTTGAAGTTGATGAAGATGTAGCGGAAATTTTTCTTTCAAAAGATATAAAGTACAAAGAATTTATGATTAAAAAAGGTATAAAGTATTATTTTGATTTGTGGGAAATAAATAAGCATATAATGATAAAAAAAGGTTTAAGAGAAGAAAATATAGAGATTTCTGAACTATGTACTAAGTGTCATAATGATTTATTTTTCTCTCATAGAGGTCAACAGGGTAAACGAGGATTAATGGCAGGTCTAATTATGATGAAATAAAAAGAAAGGACATATATACATGATAACATTTGAAGATATAAAGAATAATAAAGAAATACAAACATATATAAAAAAAGCTGATGAATCACTAGTAGAATTAGGTTTTACAGAGCATTCTTTTGCACATGTAGAGAAGGTAGCAAATCAAGCAAGAGATTTGTTAAAAAAACTTGATTATGACCAAAGAACATCAGAACTTGCTAGTATTGCAGGGTATATGCACGATATAGGAAATGTTGTAAACAGAGTGGATCACGCTCAAAGTGGTGCAATTATGGCATTTCGTATTTTAGACAAAATGGGTATGGATGTATCAGAAATAGCAACTGTCATATCAGCTATTGGCAATCACGATGAAGCTACAGCAGTTCCAGTAAATGCAGTAGCTGCAGCTTTGATTCTAGCAGACAAAAGTGATGTAAGACGTTCTAGAGTAAGAAATCAAGATATTTCAAATTTTGACATACATGACAGAGTAAATTACTCAGTTGAATCATCAAGTCTTATATTAGATAAGAAAAGTATGTATATCGTAATAGACTTAAAGATTGATACTACTACATTTACGATAATGGACTATTTTGAAATATTTCTAGGAAGAATGCTTTTATGCAGAAGAGCAGCAGAATTTTTAAAGTTAAGGTTTAAGTTAGTTATTAATGGGGTAGAGTTGTTGTAATTGTAAACCTAAATATATAAAACTAAAAAGTAGCAAGAAAATATTAAACTTGCTACTTTTTAGTTTTATATATTGACATATTTTTACATATATGGTATTATCATAATATAATATAAATTAATGTTAACATTTTGATGTATTTAAATTGATAAAATATTAATTATTGTGAAATATTGAACTTCAACATTTTATGTATTGGCTAAAATCTTATTGTAAAGGAGGTGATATCATGAAAGTATACGAATTAAAGTTAAAAGCTTATTTAATGGAAGACATTTCAGCAGTTAAATCGTCTGAAACCATTGCGGCATTAATTGATAAAAGTTTTATTCATTCAGAAGAAATGAAAAAATTCCATAAAGAAAGAAAATTTAAATTTTACACATTTAATTCATTTTATCCTCTTGAGAAAGATAAAATATATAAGGCTGGTAAAATATATACTGTCTTAATAAGAACAGTAGATGACAGATTAGTTAAGTATTTTGAAACATATCTTGCAAACGAATACACCGATAAAATTAAAGCCTTAACCGTTCAAACAAAAGTTTTACCTTACAGACATATTCATAAAATATATAGTGTTACCCCTTGTGTTGTGAAATTTGATGGCTATTGGAAGGGGAAATATACTATTTCTGAATATGAAAACCGTTTAAGGACAAATTTAATTAAAAAATATCAAGAATTCTTTGGTGAAAAATTAGATGAAAATTTTGAATTATTTAATCATATTCAATTTGAAAATGATAAACCAATTGCAATTCCAATAAAAAATATCAAATTGTTAGGGGATAAATTATCATTACAAGTTGCAGATAATAAAACTGCACAGATGCTTAGTTATTTTGCATTAGGCACAGGATTATCTGAACTGAATTCAAGAGGCTACGGATATACGAATTATAAATTTATATAATAGAGGAGGTGATAAATTGATTGCAGATATATTGCAAGCGTTTTTAAACATGTATCGTGAATCAGGAGATGAACTAATAACAGATAACCATAAATTAGATGATGGGACATATGTGCTTATTAGTAATGATGGAGCTATAAAGTACGAAAATATTTTGGAAGTTAATAAAAAAAATTATGATGAAGTCAGTAGTGAGAAATTTGTTGTTATGGATTATCTTAGTAAACTATTGGAAATGAATAAGCCTATTGATAATAGCAAAACAATCCATAGTAATAACTATTATTCATTTTGGATTAAGAAAGATAAAATAGAAGAAAAATTGAACAATGACATAATAGATGGTTATTATAATAATCTATTGAATCCAAAAAAAACAGAACTATATTCTATTATTGAAAAAGAAATAGGTTTACCAGATGGAGCTAAAATAAAAAAGTATAAAGCATGGATAAAGGATAATATATTTAATATAATAAAAAAATATGGTTTTAAAGATGATAAGAACTATATTAAAATATTTTTTGAAGCAAGTATTGAAGAATATGATAGAGAAAACAAAAGATACATGCTTCCTAATATTTACAACTCCAAAGATTATAATATAAAAATTAATGATATTATATATGGTATGCCAAATAATAATATAGGTTTAAATCCTAAAAAGCCATATTTAGATAATAAAAACAGAAAAATAACGACGCCTTATTTAATTTCTCAAGATGAGGTATTACTTCAAAAAAAACTTTTTGATTATCTTTATAATTTAGCTAATAAAGGTTATACAAATATTTATGTAGACAAGAAAATAAAACCTGTAGGAAACACAGAATTATTAGATGAAAATTTTTGTGGGTATTTTTTAAGATTAAAAAAGGGAAAAGAAGTAGAAATACATGATTTTGACAACATTTCTTTTTACACACCATTATTAAAAAACTTCAAACTTAAGCAAGTTATTTCAGTCGACTCTATTAATAACACAAATAAAGGAACTTTATCATATGGTAAAGTTTATAAATTTAAAGAATTACAAGAATATATAAATACTTTATTTTTCAGTAAATTTTTAGTTGGTAATTTTTTTACAGATGCTAAGGATATAAAATTGAATGATAGTATTATTAAAGAAGAGCTTATTAAAAGTAGGACTGCTTATTTCAATTGGTTTTATAAGGGATATGAAAATTCTGTAAAACCATTATTTAAAGAAAGTTCACTAAGAATAATAAAAAATTCTGTTAATAAGGGTTATGATTTCAAGGCATTAGAACAATTAAATTTGAGAGAATCTATTTTAGAATATTTTGGAGGTGACAGTAAGATGGCTGAAAGGTTAGATGTAGCATATGAAGGGTTGCGTCAAAAAGCAGGAAAAAAAGAGATAAGTTCAATTATAAGTGATGATGAATATTATTTTGCAGTAGGACAAGTTGTTTATTATTTATTGTCTCAAAGTCAATCAACAAAAAGACAACAATCATTGATTAATCCAATTATTAATAGCAACAATTATGAAATTCTTTTACAAAGAATAAAGGGGTTATATAAAAAATACAATTACAAAATAGAATTTTCGTCATTGAAATTTAGTAATCTTTATGGAATGATTTTAAGGTATATACCAAAAGATAAAAGAGTAAATGATGATGTATTGTTAGCAGGTTTTTTATGTAAAAATATAATTTATGAAAAAGAAGGAGGAAAGTAGTAAAATGATGGATAAAAGAGTATATGGAGTACTTGGGATAAAATCAATTATGTCAAATTGGAATGCTGATTTTACAGGATATCCAAAATCTATTTCTACAGGAGAAGTGTTTGGTAGTGATAAGGCGTTTAAATATCCCATTAAAAAAATGTGGGATAATCAAGGTGAAAATGTATTATATATTAAATCGTATAAAATTGATGAATCTGAAAAGCAGGGGACTGTAATTAGGCCTAAATCATTAAGTGAAAGATATGAGCAGATATTTAATGAAAAGGTATTAAAAGATAAAAAAGATAAAAAGGATAATAAAAAAGTTTTGGAAAACTTATTTAAAGCAATTGATGTAAAGAACTTTGGAGCAACCTTTGCTGAAGAAGGTAACAATATATCAATAACAGGTGCTGTACAAATAACTCAGGGTTTTAATAAATATGATGGACATAATGTAGAAGAGCAGCAGATTTTATCACCATTTAGAAATTCTAAAAATAAAAAGGATAAAGTGACAAAAGAAGAACAAGAAGATAATTCATCAACTTTAGGAAGTAAAATAGTTAGCAATGAAGCTCACTATTTTTATGGATTTTCAATCAATCCATTGGTTTATAAAGAGTATGAAGATCTTGGGGCTACTGATGGATATAGTGAAGAAGATTATAATAAGTTTAAATATGCATCACTTGTTGCAGCTACGTCTTTTAATACAAATTCAAAAGTTGGATGTGAAAATGAATTGGGTATATTTATCGAAACTGAAAAGGATTTATATTTACCAGACATGACACAGTTCGTTGAATTTATAAAAGGAAAAAACATATCGACTGTTAAACTTAATTTTAAAAATTTAATAAACGATTTAAAAGATAAGATAAAATCAATAGAAATATATTATAATCCTTATACCACAGAGATAGAAGGTAAAATAGAAGGGGCAAAATATTTTAATATATTTACTAAAAAAGGTATTTAATTATGGAAATATTAAAATTTAATTTAAGCGGTGAAACAGCATTCTTTAAAAAACCTGACGTAAACACTTATTATTACTTTACGTATGGAAATATCCATAGGATAGCTTTATTAGGAATAATTGGTGCAATGTTAGGTCTTAATGGCTATGCTTTTCAAGACGAAACTGATGATTATCCTGAGTTTTATGAAAAACTAAAAGATATAAAGATATCTATTTTACCAAACAATGAAAAGGGATTAATATCAAAAAAGATTCAAATTTTTAACAATGCTGTTGGATATGCTAACAAAGATGGTGGCATTCTTAACGTAAGAGAACAATGGCTTGAAAAACCAAATTGGACGATATATATACAAATACATGAAGGTTCATTATTTAACGATATAAAAGAAAGACTTTTAAATATGAGGTTTGAATATATACCATACTTAGGTAAAAATGATCATTATGCGAATATAAAGAATGTTGAGATTATTGAAAAAGACAACATACAAATAGTACAGAAAACTAAAATTAAAAAAATAGACAGCTTATTTTTAAAGTCTGATTTCAACATAGCAAAATTTGATTTAAATATGTTATTTGATAAGGACTTTGATGAAAGTGCAAAGTGGAAGTATGAAGAATATCTGCCAGTAGAACTTGATAAAACGAGTAATCAATATATTAAAAAGCCTTTCATTCACACCAATATGAAAGTAGAGCCAAATTCAGACAAAAAAATTTATAATGTTAAAGAAAAATATTTGCAATTCATTTAAGGTTTAAGGAGGTGAGAGAATGTACTTTGATAATGTTGTGCTGTTTGATTATAAAAGTAACATTGCTAATAGGGATAAATTATATGCACATGTGGATAAAGATAATAAAGAGTTGTTAGAAAATCATATGAATCTATGCATGTATTATTTAGATAAGATTATAAAAGAGAAAAATTTAGACTTAATATTTGGAAATATTGAACAAAACTTATTTAAAGGCTCTATTTTACCTGCAAGATATTTTTATAGAGAACTTCTTTATAATGCTGTGTATTGCCATGATCTTGGAAAGAGTAATCCAGATTTTCAAACGCTAAGGTTGTCTAATAATGATTTCAAAACATCAGAAAAACGGAATTCAAAACATTCTCTTACTTCATCAGTTATTTATTTTAATTATTATGCTATAAAACTATGGAATTTAAAGAATGAAATTAATGATGACCATTTTTTACTTTTGTTTTCATTCTTAGTTATAAACAGTTATGCAATCAGCAAACATCATGGATATTTAGATGAAATTATTAAGTATATAAAAGATTTAAAAGACGTATTAAAAGATGATGAAAAGCCTGAATATATTAATTATTTAAATGATAACTTTATAACAATTCAAAGAATGACAAATTGCATTAATCTTTTAGATATAGTTAATGATTTGGGAAAAAAAGAAAAGTGGATTTCTGTAATCATGTACTTATATACGAGAGTCGTTTTTTCAATGATAGTGACTTGTGATTTCTATGCTACATCTCAATTTCAAAATAATAAAGAAGTTGATGATTTTGGTACTATTGATGATATAAAAAAATATATAAAGATATTTAAAGAAACAAAAGTAAATAAAAAAATCGAAAAAGCTAGGGCATTAGGTATAGACAATGTCTATAATAAATATGATATCAATAAGCTTAGAACAGAAATGTTTTTGGAAAGTGAAGAAAATTTGTTGGATAATCTGGATAATGATATATACTTTTTAGAAGCGCCAACTGGCAGCGGTAAAACCAATATGGCAATTAATTTATCATTAAAATTAATTAATAAAAATATAAATTTAAATAAAATATTTTATGTTTTTCCTTTTAACACTCTAGTAGAACAAACAAAACGTTCTCTGATTGACACATTTGATGATTCTAAAGAAATAAAAGAGAGTATTGCGGTTATAAATTCTATAACGGCTATTAAAACATATGAAGATGAAGCTACTGGCAAATTTGTTGAATCAGGATATAATCGAAATATAGATTATGAAAGGTCCCTTTTATCAAGGCAGTTCTTGCATTACCCTATTAATATAACAACTCATGTTAAATTTTTCAACATACTGTTTGGTACTGATAAGGAATCAGTTTTTCCTTTGCTACACATGGCAAACAGTGTAGTAGTATTAGATGAAATACAAAGTTATAAAAATAGCATTTGGAAAGAATTTATAATTTTATTAAAAGCATATTCTAAACTATTAAATATTAAAATAATTATAATGTCTGCAACCTTACCTGATCTATCTATCTTAAGTAACGATAAGGATAAATTTTGTAAATTAATTAGCAATAGAGATAGATATTACTATAATCCACTATTTAAAAATAGGGTTGAATTAGATTATTCTTTATTATCATTGGATGGCATAGATGAAATAGAGGATAAATTGATAGAAACAATAATTGACGAGTATAATAGGTCGAAAATTAATTCAACTTTAGAAGGTAAAATAGTGGTTGAGTTTATAAGTAAAAGAAGAGCTCTTGATTTTTACAATAAATTTAAAATAGTTGCGGAAGAATACTCACTTAATGCAGAAATATTGCTTATGACTGGTTACGATAGTAGATTTAATAGAAATAAAATTGTTGAAAAAGTAAAAGTTCATAAAAATATTATTTTAATTGCTACACAAGTAATTGAAGCAGGCGTTGATATAGATATGGACACTGGATTTAAGAACATATCGATTTTAGATAGTGAGGAACAATTTTTAGGAAGAATTAACAGGTCATGCAAAAAAGAAGGTTGCAAGGCATATTTTTTCAATTTAGACGATTCATCTAATATATATAAGGGTGATGTTAGGAATTTAAAAGAAATTACTTTGATTAATGATGAAATTAGAGATATCTTAAAAAATAAGAAATTTGACATTTATTATGATATTGTTATTAAAAAGATAGAAGAAAATAAAGATAAGAAAACAGAAAAAAGTATAGAAAGCTTTAGAAATGAGATGCTTAGTCAATTTAAATTTAATGAAATCGAAAAAATAATGAAATTAATTGATGAAAAGAGCAAGTTTACTTTATTTTTAAACACTGAAATAGTACTTGAAGATGGAAATATTCTAATAGGGATAAATATATGGAATGAGTATTGTAGTATCTTATTAAATAAAGAGCTATCTTACGCAGAAAGAAGAGTAAAACTATCAGAAATTTCGGAAAAAATGGATTACTTTACTTATGAAGTAAATGATATATCTTTTTCATATAATGATAGAATAGGTGATTTAATTTATATAGAGGATGGAGAAAGATATTTGGAGGATGGGAAATTTAATGTAAATTTGCTTAAACAAACAAAAAACTTTGAGATGATTTAATAAATATAATGTGGGGTTTATATGAATTTGAATGGAACGTTAATAAATTATTATTTTCATTGCAAGAGGCAATGTTATTTACATGCTAATAGATTAAATTTTGAAAATGATAGTGAAGATGTATATATCGGTAAAATATTACATGAAATTAAAGACCAAAGTGAAGAAAGCGAAGTTTCAATCGACAATATTAAAATAGATAAATTAACATCGGAATATATTATTGAATTTAAAAAATCTGATGCTGATGTAGAAGCTAGTAAATGGCAGCTTCTCTATTATCTAAAGGTATTGAAGGATAAAAAAATATATAGAAAAGGTAAATTAGTATTTGATGAAAAAAATAAACAAAATAAGAAAACAATCATACTAGAATTAAATGAAGAACATGAAGAATTATTACAAGACTTAATAAAAAATATTAATATTTTAATAAATGAAGAAAAACCCCCTGATGTAGGAAAATCTAAAAAATGCAAGAAATGTGCTTATTATGAGTATTGCTTTATATAAGGAGGGATATTGTGCCAAGAAATACAAAGTATTTAATTACTATGGGAGAATTAAAACGTAAGGATAATTCTCTTTCTTTTGTAAATGAAAAAGGTAATAATTATATTCCAATAGAAAATGTTAGAGAAATATATTGTATGAATGAAATATCTATCAACACTAAATTACTAGATTTTCTTGGAAGGGCTGGTGTTATAGTGCACTTTTTCAATTATTATAACCTTTATTCGGGTACCTTTTATCCAAAAGATTATTTAATTAGTGGTAAATTACTTATTAAGCAAGTTGATAAATTTAATAATAATAGGTTAGTAGTTGCAAAAGCTTTTGTTAAGTCTATAGCAATGAATATTCATGAGGTTTTATATCATTATTATCGTCATGGTAAAAGTGAACTAAAAGATTATTTAGATTGGATAAAAAATGATGCTATAATACTAATAGAAAAATCGAGAAGAGTTGAGGAGCTATTATTTGTTGAAGGTGAAATATGGAAGAAATTTTATTCTTATTTCAAACTATTTCTACATGAAGATTTTTGGATGAATAGCAGAGTAAGAAGACCTCCTGATAATCCAATTAATGCATTAATATCTTTTGGTAATTCTATGATATATACGAAGACAATAACTGAGATATTTAATACGCATTTAAACCCTTCTATTAGCTATTTACATAGCCCATCAGAAGGAAGGTTCTCATTAGCCTTAGATATAAGTGAAAGTTTTAAGCCAGTAATTGTTTTTAAAACTATATTTGAATTAACAAACAGAAAGATGTTGAAAGCTAATGAGCACTTTGATAAAAAGTTAAATTATTGTGTCCTAAATGAAAAAGGGAGAAATATTTTTGTACAAGCTTTTGAAGAAAGATTAAATGATACATTTATGCATCCAAAATTAAAGAGGAAAATTTCATACAAAACAGCAATAAGGTTAGATTGTTATAAATTAATAAAATATATTGTTGAGGATAAAAATTTTGAACCTTTTAATTTAAAGGAGTTGTTGTAATGTCTAGTAAAAGTTATAACTTTAATTATGCATTCGTAATGTATGATGTGAATGAAAAGAGAGTACATAAGATTTTTAAAATTTGTAAAAAGTATTTTGCTCATCACCAAAATTCGATTTTTAGAGGAGAAATAACTCCATCAAATTTAATAAAACTAAAAAACGAAATTAAAGGAATAATAAATCCTAATGAAGATTATTTTACAATAATTAAATTTATTGGAAAAGGAAACTTTGCTGAAGAGGAACTTGGAAAAATAAAAAATAGTGAAAGTATTTTTCTTTAACTATTTTCCAACGATTATTCTTAAGAAAACAACAAATTAGTTGAAAAATAAGCAATTAACATATTATTTTGTTAAAAGCAAATATAAATATTTTATCATTGGAAAAACTATAAACAAATATTGAAATATAAATGAATTAGATATATAATAGTAATTAAATTTCGCTAATTTCATGTAGCTGAACCTTAACATTAGATGTATTGAAATAGATGAAAGATATTTTAAAAGAGTAGAAAAAGGAATGCTGAACCTTAACATTAGATGTATTGAAATGGAGCCGAATTATCTACACTTCCAGTTGAAAAACAGGCTGAACCTTAACATTAGATGTATTGAAATCAAATTTTTTTTAATGCCCTACCAGAACAACGGAAGCTGAACCTTAACATTAGATGTATTGAAATTGATTATATTACCTGTCAATGTTAAAGGTCCAGTAAGCTGAACCTTAACATTAGATGTATTGAAATTTGAATGTCAACATTGAAAAATTCTCAATTAGTTAGCTGAACCTTAACATTAGATGTATTGAAATTTCTGTAAAGGATCGTAGATACCACGTGCGAGTTGTGCTGAACCTTAACATTAGATGTATTGAAATTAACAAAGAATTAGACCTTCGTATAAAACAATTAGGCTGAACCTTAACATTAGATGTATTGAAATTGTTCTGCGTACGTCGGTGTATGCAATAAAATTGGCTGAACCTTAACATTAGATGTATTGAAATTCATATAATTTGCAATGTTCTATGTTTCTGCTATTGCTGAACCTTAACATTAGATGTATTGAAATTTCTGTAAAGGATCGTAGATACCACGTGCGAGTTGGCTGAACCTTAACATTAGATGTATTGAAATTAGATTATATCTTGCTCTATGACCTTTTCTAATGGCTGAACCTTAACATTAGATGTATTGAAATTCAATAGTATATAAGCCTGCTAAAATTAATACTGCGCTGAACCTTAACATTAGATGTATTGAAATACATTCACTTCTCCGTCACTTGCTTTTTTTAATAATGCTGAACCTTAACATTAGATGTATTGAAATCTATTCCAAGGCTTTCCCACATCAATCCAGTTTGCTGAACCTTAACATTAGATGTATTGAAATTTTATTTATCCTCGCTTTCTATTATAAAACCTTATTGCTGAACCTTAACATTAGATGTATTGAAATGTTAGCTGTATGTAGTTGTTAGCTGTAATCTTTTTAGCTGAACCTTAACATTAGATGTATTGAAATAGCCTTCCATCCTTAATTAATTTATCAATTAGTTTCGCTGAACCTTAACATTAGATGTATTGAAATAGCCTTCCATCCTTAATTAATTTATCAATTAGTTTCGCTGAACCTTAACATTAGATGTATTGAAATTTGTTGAACTTTGGGAGCTTATTCCGATACAATACAAGCTGAACCTTAACATTAGATGTATTGAAATGCAAGCTGTGGCTGTCTAATTTCTTCACCGCCTTCAGCTGAACCTTAACATTAGATGTATTGAAATATTTCAAATCGTAGTTGTTCTAGTTCACTTATCAGCGCTGAACCTTAACATTAGATGTATTGAAATCGATATTCCAATATTTATTTCCTCTGTTATATTTTGGCTGAACCTTAACATTAGATGTATTGAAATTTACACAACTCAGACAGGGGAAAAGAGATATACCACGCTGAACCTTAACATTAGATGTATTGAAATGCGGTATGCTATAATGGAGAAAAGTAAGCGACAAGGGCTGAACCTTAACATTAGATGTATTGAAATTGGCAAGATTAGGCTACAATAGTGAAAACGGCAGATAGCTGAACCTTAACATTAGATGTATTGAAATTTCAGAATCCTCCATTTCATTCTCCAAATATTCTAGCTGAACCTTAACATTAGATGTATTGAAATTTGTCTGAATAGTAATAATCTCTGTCTATAATACGCTGAACCTTAACATTAGATGTATTGAAATGTGGAAAGAAACTGACACATACGGCGGTAAGCTGGTGCTGAACCTTAACATTAGATGTATTGAAATTTTGCACCCTCTTCTGATTCAACCAAATCAATACTGCTGAACCTTAACATTAGATGTATTGAAATCTGCCTTCACTAACTTCCGCAGGCGGCAGCTCCCCAGCTGAACCTTAACATTAGATGTATTGAAATTCGGCTACCGCCTTATTTTTTGCTGGCTGCAGTCCAGCTGAACCTTAACATTAGATGTATTGAAATTCGGCTACCGCCTTATTTTTTGCTGGCTGCAGTCCAGCTGAACCTTAACATTAGATGTATTGAAATAAATATCCTAGTTCCTCTAACTCACTTCCTTGTACGCTGAACCTTAACATTAGATGTATTGAAATCTGTGTCTTCCGCTATGTAAGTTTGTCCATCAATTAGCTGAACCTTAACATTAGATGTATTGAAATATTGAAACTGTTGCAGACGGTGAAAATACTCAAAGCTGAACCTTAACATTAGATGTATTGAAATGGGTTATACATTCCTAAATTTTGTGTTGCGTTACCTGCTGAACCTTAACATTAGATGTATTGAAATGAAAGGAATATCATCACCTTCTACAACAAAGTAAGTTGCTGAACCTTAACATTAGATGTATTGAAATCCCTGATCTGTTACAACATAATCGATTCCGTTATCGCTGAACCTTAACATTAGATGTATTGAAATTGCCCTAAACAGTTTATTATTCTTTTTAATTCATCTTGCTGAACCTTAACATTAGATGTATTGAAATAGAAAACTTTTTACAAGAAGAGAGAGGGGATTTGGCTGAACCTTAACATTAGATGTATTGAAATGTATTTATGTTTGGAGTGCCATAATAAAAAGACATGCTGAACCTTAACATTAGATGTATTGAAATGGCGATATTACTGATATGAAACGGAGTAGAATCGCGCTGAACCTTAACATTAGATGTATTGAAATTACCTATTATCAAAAGTCTGGCTTCCATGCCTTTTAGCTGAACCTTAACATTAGATGTATTGAAATATGTAATAATTTACAAGATGTCAAAATAACATTTAAAGCTGAACCTTAACATTAGATGTATTGAAATTTGATGACAGTTTTAACTACGTACGTAGCATTTATTGCTGAACCTTAACATTAGATGTATTGAAATTTATTAGATAGCTCAACTTCCACGGCCAGTGTTATCGCTGAACCTTAACATTAGATGTATTGAAATATAAAAAGAAAGAATATTTTTTAAAAAAATTACGAGCTGAACCTTAACATTAGATGTATTGAAATTAGCTAAAGTTAATGAGAGTATGGGTGAATATAATCGCTGAACCTTAACATTAGATGTATTGAAATGTATAATTCTGTTTCCTGCTTATTTTTTTTAAATGGCTGAACCTTAACATTAGATGTATTGAAATAACTTGACTTTTGCAAGCATGGATACAAAGCTTAATGCTGAACCTTAACATTAGATGTATTGAAATTCTTCACAAATAAATGCGACAGCATTTGCAAAATAGCTGAACCTTAACATTAGATGTATTGAAATTAATTTAAAATTTGACGGTGAATTCATTATGTGTCGGCTGAACCTTAACATTAGATGTATTGAAATAATTCATCGCTATTTTCAAAAAAATACTTTGAAAATAGCGGTAGCCATCTTTAATTATCGTTTAGGATTACAATTTGTATCATTCTGTGTGATTTTTTATAGCATTACCAACATGATCCACATATATTTTATGAATTGACTCATATTCGCCTAATCCTTTAAGTACGCAGTCAACTTCAAATCCTTCTGATTGAAATATTGTTTTCCAAGAATCCTCTTCATCTCCAGCCATATCGTTATTAGCGTGGTCTCCTGCGACAATCATAAGAGGCTCAATAATAACCTTTGTATAACCAGCTTCTTTTACATGAGCAATTACAGTGTCTACATCAGGATAGCTTTCAACAGTTCCTACAAATACGTTACTCATACCTTTGTCTTTGAATATGTAATCAAGTGCAGCATAAGTTGAATTTGCATAATGGTGGGTACCATGTCCCATAAGAACTAAAGCAGTGTCTTGTGGTACATCTGTTGCGATTTCTGTTTTATACGCTTCTACTATTGCTATGTAATCTTCCATACTTGTAATCAGAGGATCGCTGAATGCAATTGAATCAAAATTTTCAATATATGGTTTAATTTCTGTCATCATTTCTTCATATTCGAAACCATTCATTACATGTGTAGGTTGGACCACAAGTGTACCTATGTTGTCAGCAACTAAATCTTTCATAGCTTCATCTACATTATTAATATAAAGTTCGTCACGTTCCTTAAGTTTGTCTATAATAAACTGACTTGTAAACGCACGGCGTATCTCATAATCATCATATGCATCTGAAATTGCAGTTTCAATTGCGTCAATAGTTTTTTTGCGTGTATCATTATAGCTTGTTCCAAAGCTTACTACAAGAATGGCCTTTTTTTCTGGATCACCTACATTGACAGTATTTTTAGATTCTACATTTTCATTAGGAGTACATCCTCCTAGAGATAGTACCGCTAATACGGTAGTAATTAGTACGATAATTTTTTTCATTTTCCTTCTCCTCGTATATTATAATTTTTTATATTTGCCCTGAGAGCAAATTAAAAGAGCTAATTAGTATTAAACTAATTAGCTCCCATTAAACTAAGACGTTTTAAAAATAAAACATGTACAATCCCCTACATATTTTTCTTATTTAAGGCAGGTTTCCTGGCTTGCAGTTCATTCTTCGTCTTGCCTTCCCAAAATTTCTTTCAGTGGCTTATTTAGACGTCGTCTCTGCTTACAGTGATGGGTTCGCACTGGATTTTAACCAGTTTCCCTATTATCTTTTTAAAAAGCACCTTAAATGTTTTTAATATTCAATTGATATCAATATAGCACAAGAAATTTTTTGTGTCAACAATTATATTTTTATTGACCTATTAGGTAAACGGTGCTATAATAACTGTATTGACCTAACAGGTAAATTGCATATTAATAAAACGACTATAAGTAGGTGATACTATGTTTTCAAAGTTTTTAAATTTAGAGCTAGAAAGACGAAATGCAATTATGAATGCGGCGTTTAGGGAGTTTGCCAATAAAGGTTTTGATGATGCTTCGACGAATGTTATTGCAAAAGAATCTGGCATCTCAAAACCGTTGATGTTTCACTATGTTAACAATAAAAAAGATTTTTTTCTTTTTCTATATGATTATTGTTTGGATATTTTGAACCGTGAGTATTTTGACAAAATCGATGTGCATGAAAAGGATATTTTTGAACGTTTGAGGCAGACATGTTTACTTAAAATTCAAGTGATGCAAAAATATCCATGGATTTTTGATTTTATTAGAGTGGCTGTTTTTACGGATTCTGTTGCGGTAAAAAATGAATTAAAAGAAAGACGTAAAATGGTTGAAAACAATAGTCTTGAACGATTTTATGGTGATATAGATGTGTCGCGTTTCCGAAGTGAGTTGGACATAAACAAGGCAAAGCAGTTGATTTTTTGGGCTGTAGGTGGATATGCAAGTCAAATATTGGATCAATTTAAAAGTTTGGATATCGTGGAGTTTAACTTTGAAAAAATCCGTACTGATTTTGACGGTTATCTTAACGAGTTACGAAAAGCTTATTATAAGTAATTGGAGGGTATTATGATGAACGTAATTGAAACAACAAAACTTATTAAGTTCTATGGGAAACATAAGGCCTTACAGGGAGTCGATTTAACTGTAAAACAAGGAGAAGTGTATGGTTTTATTGGTCCCAATGGAGCAGGAAAATCAACAACAATTCGTATCCTTTTAGGAATGCTTCGCAAGAATGGTGGAGAAGCGAAACTTCTTGGGGGTGATCCTTGGGAGAATGCTGTTGCTCTTCATAAGCGGCTTGTATATGTGCCTGGAGATGTGACTTTATGGCCTAACTTAACCGGTGGTGAGGTAATAGATTTCTTAGGTAGCTTGCATAGTAAAATTAATCCCTCTCGTCGCAAGGAATTGTTAGACAGGTTCCAGCTTGACCCTAAGAAAAAATGTCGGAGTTATTCCAAAGGAAATCGCCAGAAGGTAGCGCTAATCTCTGCTTTTGCTTCCGATGCGGAGCTTTTGATTTTAGATGAGCCTACTAGCGGCCTTGATCCATTAATGGAGCAGATTTTTCAGGAATGTATCTTCGAAGTAAAGAAACAAGGAAAAACCGTTTTTCTATCCAGTCATATTCTTGCTGAGGTAGAGGCACTTTGCGATCGAGTTGGAATAATTCGACAGGGAAAAATTGTTGAATCCGGCACCCTTGAAGAACTGCGACATTTAACACGCACAACTCTAACTGTTGAGCTTGCCAAGCCTACAAACCTCAATCAATTACATGGGGTTCATGATGTATTACAAAAGGAAGAGAAGTGGCGTTTTTCAGTGGATGCAAATGCAATGGCATCTGTGATGGGTACTCTTGCACTAATGGGTATTAAGTCGCTTATGGCGGAACCTCCAACACTTGAAGAATTATTCATACGTCACTACGGAGATACGCTTGAGAGAAAGGAGACGAACTAGTATGAAAAAAAATCATTTTGCTGGTACAGGCAAGCTGTTTAAGCTTTATCTACGTCGAGATAGAATCATACTGCCTATATGGATATTGCTTGCGTTAGCAGTGATTTACGGGCAGGTATCTTTTGTGAAAACAATGCCTGATTGGCAGATGTTTATTACTGAGCTGTCCGCAAGCCCTCTTACTTCTGCTATTCTTGGGCCTGTTGTACCGTTAAGCATAGAAGGCGCTATCCTGTGGAGGGGCATGCTGCAGGCTTCCATAACAGTTATGTTCGGAGCGGCAATTACTATGATTCGTCATACTCGTACAGAAGAAACATCAGGAAGAAATGAATTACTACTTGGAAGACCAGTAGGAAGATACGCTAATCTGACGGCAGCCCTGATTCTTTCCTGTGGTGGAAGTTTGATGGCAGGCTTATTGACGGCTGTGTTCTTGAAGGGAATTGGGTTAGCAGGGAGCGGTTCATTGTTGGCCGGCTTGACTCTTGCCGCTTCCGGTTGTATCTTTGCTGGGGTTGGAGGATTATGTGCACAGATTTTTGAACACAGCGGTAGCGCAAGAGGTGTCGTGTTTGGCGCATATCTAGTAACTATGGTTGCCATGGTTATAAATAATATGGGTGGTGGCAGTACTAGCTGGGTATGGCTTGCTCCTGAATCATGGTTTCGTATCACTCTCCCATTTGGGGGAAATCATGCATGGAAGTTGTTGATTTTTATTGTACTCGCTGCTCTACCTATGATACTTTCTTATATGCTGCTTGTTCGCCGTGATATGGGTGCTGGACTTATTCTGCAAAAAGAAGGTTCAGCTAATGCATCCCATCGTTTCAATTCTCCCATAGCCTTGGTCTGGCAGCAGCAAAAAGGCAGTATTCTGGTCTGGGCAATCGGTATGGCTTGGCTTGGAGGAATTATGGGTATGGGTACGCCTAATATATCTGAAGCCATCAGTTCTTCGTTCGCTCATATGGATACTTCTTGGGCATCTGCAATAGTAAAGTTAGGTAATCAGGAAGGTTTCATTGCTATTTTAATCTATATTCTGGGATTAATGGGCGGTTTATCTGTTTTTGCTATTACGGCGGTACAAAGTATGCGTCAGGAAGAAAAGGAGCATTATGCCGAAATAATATTGTCAAGACCTGTGAGTAGATTTAAGTGGATGGGAAGCTATTTAACAGTTGCCTTTGCAGGCAGCGTGTTGATACTTATTACTCTCGGTTTGGCTTCTGGCTTGGGATGGAGCATTGTTTCAGGAGAGTATAGTCATTTTATTCGCGTGTTATTTATGAGCCTTTCAAAAATTCCTTCTGTCTGGACAATTATCGGTATCGCTGCCCTCCTTTATGGCTGGCTACCTCGTATTGCGTTTGTTCTAAATTGGCTCATATTGGGCGTGTTTATTTTCATTGAGATGCTTTGGGAGGTTGGAATCGTAGGATGGTCCGCAATGCAATGGACGCCCTTCGCCTATGCCCATTACAGTATCCCCATTCAGGAACTTGCATTTGTGCCGCTTATTGTGTTGACTGTTATTGCAGCTGCGCTTACATGGTTAGGGTTTATTGGATTCAGACGTCGAAGTATTGGATAAAATTAGGTTATAAAGTGATTATTTCATTATGATAGTATGGTTACAACTTTGATTAAATACTTGAGAACTATCCTTTTGATATGATACTTCCAAAGCAGACAGTCTAATTAATTAATTCAGATTGTCTACTTGGAGGTATTTTTTATGTTTTCAAACTTTAATGTGACTTGCTAAAAATATAGAATATGGTTTATAATGATAGTAATAATATTAAGGGGGAGCTGTATGACAATAAAAGAAATTGAAACATTGTCTGGAATGGAACATGGTATTGGGGTTCCTCAAGCATTTTATCCGTGGCGAAGGTATTTGGCAAGAATGCTTGATATTTCTATTTATAATATGTTTTGGTCAATTTTTCTTATCTTTATGTTCAATGTTAATTTGTTGAATAGAAGCAATATAGGACATATATTTGATGGATTTATATCACTTGGTATTATGTTACTATTAGAGCCACTTTGTCTCCCTTTATTCAGAACAACTCCAGGAAAAGCAATATTCGGGCTTGTAATTAATACTTCTGAAGGTAGACGACTTTCTTATATCGAAGGATTAAAACGGACATGGGAAGTATTCGGTGTTGGAATGGGATACAATATTCCAATCTATCATATTATTCGACTTTGGAAGAGTTATGAGTTATGTAGTGATAATGAAATACAACCATGGGATAAACAGATATCTTATATCAAGAAAGATAAAAAGTGGTATCAAGGTTTGCTTTTCGTTGCAGCGCATGTAGCCATTATTGCAGTTTTATTTACTGCAATATCTGCACAGAAGCTTCCTCCTAATCGAGGGGACCTTACTGTAACAGAATTTGTGGAGAATTATAATTACTATGCTGATTTATATGATATAGATTTTGGTAATAAATATTTAGACAAAAGCGGACAATGGATGGAAAAGGCACTTGATGGAACAACATATATTGAATTAGGTTATTCTGATATGCCTGAGTACAACTACACTATTGAAAATGGAGATGTTACAGGTGTTGCCTTTATAATTGAACTAAAAAATAATGAGGATTGGATTAGTTCTTATGACAATCAAATGATTTTAGCTTCACTCTCCTTTGCCGGTGCTCAAGATGAGGTTAGTTTATTTTCAAAAGTTAATAGAAATATTATAGATAATATCATTAATAATAAATTAAAGAATTTTGAATTTATTGAAGCCAATATTGAATTTATCTGTAATGTTATTTATACAGGTTATATAAATACTTATGATGGTTATTTATTTCCTGATAAAAATTTAGAAGAAAATTATTTCAAATTGGATTATTCAATTAATAAGCTACAGTACTGATTTTTAATTGCAGTTGTTGAGTTGGGAATCAGTGAACTCGTTCAGCTAAAGCTGAAAATCGGGGCTTCAGAGGGGGATTCTATCCCACTTATAAAGGTGGGGATCTTAGATAATTTGATAAAGAAATAATTTATAATTATTTGAAAGGTAAACAAAATATGATTTTAACTTTAGACAAAATAAGCAAAAATTACGGAGAAAAAAAATTACTATATAATGTTGATTTATATTTAAATGAAGGTGAAAAAGTAGGTATAGTTGGAGTTAATGGAACAGGGAAGTCTACACTGTTAAAAATAATTGCTCAATTAGAGGAGCCAGATAGTGGAGATATTATAAAACGACAAGGTGACAGAATATGCTATTTACCACAGACTCCTGTTTTTGATGAGACAACGGTACTAGAGCAAATATTTATTAACGCAAGTTCGGAAACTAAAGAGTTAATGGAGTATGAGGCTAAAACAATTTTAAATAAATTAGGCATAACCGAATTTGATAAGGATGTAAATTTATTATCTGTTGGTCAAAGGAAAAGAGTTGCAATTGCAAGTGCTTTAGTTAATCCATGTGAATTGTTAGTACTTGATGAACCTACTAATCATTTAGATAATGATATGATAATTTGGTTGGAAAACTATTTAATAAAATTTACAGGTTCTATAATCATGGTAACACATGATAGATATTTTTTAGATAGAGTTACTAACAGAATAGTTGAACTTGATAAAGGAGATTTATATTCGTACCAAGGGAATTATTCTAAATTTTTAGAGTTAAAGTCACTTCGAGAGGAAAGTGAAATTAGTACTGACAGGAAAAGACAAAGCTTATTTAAGAAGGAACTGGCATGGATGCAAAGAGGCGCTAGGGCTAGGAGTACTAAAGCTAAAGGCAGAATACAACGATTTGAAATATTAAGTGAGCAGTTAGGTATTGAAGAAAAGGAAAAAGTAGAGTTAAGCTCAGTTTCTACACGATTAGGCAAAAAAACAATTGAAATAAAAAATATTTCAAAAAAATTTGGCGATAAAGAAATAGTAAAAGATTTTGAATTTTTAGTTAATAGAGATGCAAGAATTGGTATTGTTGGACCAAATGGAGCAGGAAAATCTACATTACTAAATATTATAGTAGGAAAGATTAAACCAGATAATGGTCATGTAGAAATAGGTGATACAGTAAATATTGGTTTTTTTTCACAAGAATCAGAAGTTTTAGATGAATCTTTAAAGGTTATAGATTATATAAAAAATATTGCAGAAATAATAGATACAGTAGATGGACCTGTTACAGCTTCTCAAATGTTAGAAAAGTTTTTATTTTATTCTGATTTACAATATAATACTATACAAAGGCTATCTGGCGGAGAAAGACGAAGATTGTTTTTACTTAGTATTTTAATGAAAGCTCCTAATATTCTAATTTTAGATGAACCTACAAATGATTTGGATATTGAAACACTTACTATATTAGAGGAATATTTAGAAACTTTTAAAGGTGCTGTAATTACTGTATCTCATGATAGATACTTTTTAGATAAGGTTGTTAATACAATTTTAGAATTGCCAGGTGATGGGACTATTCAAAAGTATAATGGTGGTTATTCTGACTATCTAAAGAAAAAGTTATCGTTCGAAAAACTATACGATATTCCTAAAGAAAAAGAGAAAAAAAATACTAGCAAAAATAATAAGATTAAATCAAAAAAGTTAAAATTCTCTTATAATGAAGAGAGAGAATATTGTACAATTGATGATGATATTGCAAATCTTGAACAAAAAATTAAAGAGTTAGAAATTCAATTAGAGAATAATTCCTCAGATTATGTAAAGCTTCAAGATATCATGGAAGAAAAAAGTAAAATTGAAAATCAGCTAGAAGAAAAAATGAACAGATGGATATACTTAAACGATTTAGCAGATAAAATATCTAAACAAAATAAATAAAAGAAATTTAAAAAATATTTAGATATAAATACAATTCGTCCAAAAAATAAATAAAAATTAATCATATATACCCTGCCTGTCAAATATAATAATATATATAAAGGCATGAGGAGGGTGTAAAATTGGCTTATAAGAAAATTATATCTCTAATAATAATTATTTGTATGGCGGCAAGCATAACAGGATGCAGTACCTTAGATATGATGGTTGGTTTAAAGGATGACGATAATAATCCAGATGTAGCAGATATGACAGATTTAACAGATTTTGAAATAGTTGATGACGGGATTGGAGAAGAAGTCATTGAGGAAGCTGTTGAAACAGTTACTGTAAACACCGCAGATGCAAAAATGACAGAGATTGTTGCTTACTATGAGGATGAAAATGGATTTGTTGTTCCAGTAAATACTAAAATACCATGGGAAGAAGGAATTGCAAAGGCGACTTTAAGAAGTTTGGTTAAAGGAAGTGAAACTGAAGAGAGAATTTCCCAGTCAGGATTACATGGTGTATTGCCTGAAGGTACTGAAGTAAGGGGAATGTCTATTAAAGACGGATTATGTAGAGTTGACTTCAGTGAAAATATCTTAAATACTGAAACTTATGAACAAGAACAAAATATGATGACCGCTATTACATACACTTTAACAGAGTTTTCAACAGTAAATAAAGTAGAAATATTAGTTGAAGGTCAAGCAATGGATACTTTATCAAAGGGTTACGTTATAAATACAGCCTTTGAAAGAGGAAATATAAATTTATTTGGTTCAGAGAATGGAGTGAATTACACTGTTTATTATAAGGCTCCTGACACAGAAGTTGCAGGGCATTATGTTCCAATAACTTTTTCTTCTAAGAAAGTAGAAAATCCAATTGTAACAGTTGTTGAAAGATTATTTAGCGGCGCACCAGCAGACACAGAATTAAGCAATAAAATTCCATATGGCGTGAATTTAAGAGATGTTGACGTAGTAGGTGATACTGCTGTAGTAAATTTAGGTGTTGAAGCTGTTAATTTATCGGAGCAGGAATTTGAAGATATGAATACAATTGTTGTTCTATGTCTTAATCAATTTTCCGATGTAGTTAATGTAGATTATAAAATTGAAGGATTATCTTTTGAGGAAGCTGGTTTAGTTTTTGAAGAGGATAATACAGTACCAGTATTTAATCAATATTAAAACGAATTAAGTAATATATGCCATATAAATTTATATATAACATAATAAGGCTATTTAAAGTTTAAAAACTTCAGCAATGATAGCTGAAGTTTTTTATTTATAGTTTTTATATTACTTATTAGCTTCGTAATTTTCCTTTGCTTTTAAAGCAAATTCTGGAGTTTGTATAGCATCGTAAGGAGGTCCTTCTTCTATTTCTCCTGCGGTTTTCATAATATCAACCAATCGATTATATCCATCTTCTCCTAACACTAAGTTTGGATTCCAAGTATCTTGATTTTTGTAGGTTTGAACAATATTAGCTAGAAAATCTAGTTCTGTATCAGGGAATTGAGCAAGTAGTACTTCTGCCACTTCTTCTGCAGTATGTTCTTCTACCCAAACCATTCCTTCATAAAGAGCATTAGAGAAGTTTTGAATTAATTCAGGATTTTCATCAATATAATCTTGTAATGCTGAATAACATGTATAAGGAATATATCCAGCTAATTCTCCTACTGAAGCTACTACATAACCGTTCCCATCTAATTCAAAGGATGAAGCAAGTGGTTCAAATAACGTAGTATAGTCAGCTTCTCCAGATGCAAAGGCACCTGCCATCATATCAAATTGCACATCAGTTCTAACATCAAGATCAACACCTGGAGTTAACCCATCTTGTTTCAAAACATATTCTAAAGCCATAAGGGGCATACCACCTTTTCTGCCACCGAGAATAGTTTTACCTTTCAATTTATCAATAGTGAAATTTTCATCCTTTTCTCTTCCAACTATAAATGAACCGTCTCTTTGAGTAAGTTGTGCAAAGTTAATCGCAGGATCTTCTCTACCTTGTAGATACACATATATGCTGGCTTCAGGGCCCATAAAAGCTATGTCAGCTTCACCACTAACTAAAGCAGCCATACATTTATCTGCTCCACCACCATTAGTAAGATCAATTTGTATACCGTACTTATCAAATAGTCCTTTTTCAATTGCAACGTATTGAGGAGCATAAAAAATAGAATGTGTAACTTCTACTAGACGTACGTTTTGCTTCTCAGTTGTTTCCTGCTCACAACCAACAAGTACCAAAGATGTCATTAGAAGAACAACCATAAGTAAAGAAATAATTTTTTTCATTAAAACAGCCTCCTAAAACAATATATTATCTAGTATATTCATAGCTTTATTAAAGAGTTACTGATATTAATATTAATATCAGTGTAACATTGTTAAATATATATCAACAAACCTAATTATTATAGTTATATTAAAAGTATAAAAAGTACATTATAATAAAACATTGAAAAATAAACGTTTACATGTTTATTATTATTGTATTTATTTATAATAATAATGATTATATATGTTTACGATTGATAAACATTAAATTATACGTTGTTTTCTCGATAAATCTTCATTATACTTTAAGTTACTAATTTGAATAAGTTGGACAAATTGTTTAAAATATAACTGAACTACTTACAATAACTAATTGATAAATAGCACTAAGTTATTTATAAAATTTTTTAGGAGGACATACTATGTTTAAAAAATTTACAAATGGTTGTGTATCTGTTATGAACAAATATTTACCAGATCCTTTTTTATTTGCTATTATCTTAACAATAATTACATTTATTGGTGGAATAGTAGTAACAGATCAATCACCTTTCCAAATGATTCTGCATTGGGCAGGTTCAGGCGGATTTTGGGGACTACTTGCATTCTCTATGCAAATGGTCTTAGTATTAGTTTTAGGAAGTGCTATGGCACAAGCAAAGTTCTTTAAAAGATTGCTTAAAAGAATAGCAAAAACTGCAAAAACACCTATTAGAGGAATTATGATTACTTCTTTTATATCCGTTGTTGCTTGTTGGATTAATTGGGGTTTTGGACTTGTAATTGGGGCATTGTTAGCAAAGGAAATTGCTAGAGAAGTAAAAGGTGTTGACTACAGACTTTTAATTGCATCAGCGTATTCAGGATTTATTGTATGGCATGGCGGTATATCGGGATCTGTTCCATTAAAGGTTGCAAATGCAGGAGCTTTATCTGATGTTGCTCCTAATGTGTTTGATGCTGCTTTTACTATACCAACTAGTCAAACTATATTCTCTCCAATGAATTTAGTTATATCAGCAGTTATAATTATTGGTTTACCATTTGTTTGTAGAGCAATGATGCCTGATGAAGAACATACAGTTGTAGTTGATCCTAGTAAATTAATTGAAAAAGAAGAAGTTGAAGAAGATAAAAGTAAATTTTCTCCAGCAGATAAATTAGAGCGTAGTAAAATAATATGGATTATTACTTTAATTTTTGGATTTACTTTTATAGTTTATAACTTCACTCAAGTTGGATTAAATTTAAGTCTTGATTTTGTAAACTTTATATTCTTATTTGTAGGTGTATTGTTACATGGAAGTCTTAGAAATTACATAGATGCAATATATGACGCTGCATCCAGTGCAGCAGGTATAATACTACAATTTCCATTTTATGCAGGTATAATGGGTATGATGGTTGGTGTAAATCCTGAAACAGGATTATCTTTAGCAGGTGTTATATCTAGCTCGTTTGTTAGCATATCTACTGTAACTACTTTCCCATTGTTTACATTCTTAAGTGCGGGTATTGTTAACTTTTTCGTACCTTCTGGTGGTGGACAGTGGGCAGTTCAAGCTCCAATAATGATGCCAGCAGGAGCAGAAATTGGTGTTGATGCTGCTAAAACAGCAATGGCAATTGCATGGGGTGATGCTTGGACAAACATGATTCAGCCTTTCTGGGCTTTGCCTGCTTTAGGAATTGCTGGATTAAGTGCTAAGGATATTATGGGATATTGCGTAATTACTTTACTATTTAGTGGAGTTGTAATTTGTGCAGGATTCTTAATATTCTAGCGTTTCGAATATAGTAAAAAAACATGAAGCCCCCTTAATAATGGGGGTTTTTTGTTTAATTTGAAAATAGTATAGAAAAAATATCTAATTTATGGTATATTATATATGTAAATATTTAACAATAAGAAAAGATTTTGAAATACGTGATAAATAAAAATTATCAGGAGTTTATTATGGTCATTTCATTTTCAAATTTTTTGTATATGATTACAACAAATTCTATGCTGTTCATTACAGCTGTTTTAACGTTAGTAGTAATTTTAGTAAATGGTTGGACTGATGCACCTAATGCTATTGCAACTTGTGTATCTACTAGATCAATTACAGTTAAATCAGCAATTTTAATGGCAGCTGTTTTTAATTTTTTTGGTGTATTTGTAATGACAGCTATTAATGCGAATGTCGCTCAAACTATCTATAATATGGTAGATTTTGGTGGAAATTCAAAAGATGCTATAGTTGCCCTTTGTGCTGCTTTATTTGCTATTGTTACATGGGCAACGGCAGCTTGGTGGTTTGGAATACCGACTAGTGAAAGTCATGCTTTAATAGCAGGCATATCTGGAGCAGCCATTGCATTACAAAATGGATTATCTGGCATTAATGTAAATGAATGGGCAAAGATAATATATGGATTAATTATATCAACTATTTTAGGATTTTTATTAGGGTGGATTGTAGTAAAGGTAATTGGAATTGTTTGTAAGGGACTTAACCGAAGAAAAGCAAATGATTTTTTTCAAAAAGCTCAAATAGGAAGTGGCGCTGCTATGGCATTTATGCACGGAGCACAAGATGGGCAAAAATTTATGGGCGTTTTTATGTTAGGAATATTTCTTGCGAATGGACAAGCAAATGTTACGGATTTTATTATTCCTGTTTGGATGATGATATTATGTTCTTTAATAATGGCTATTGGAACGTCAATAGGCGGTTATAGGATAATTAAATCTGTAGGTATAGATATGTGCAAATTAGAAAAATACCAGG